>NZ_QFRV01000112.1:0-10307 GCF_004136805.1 Enterobacter cloacae complex sp. GF14B | reverse complement strand
ATCCCCATCGCCAGCGGGAAGGCATCGGCCAGCGGCTGATCCGCAGTGCCAGCGGAGAAGATTATCTCTCGGTCAGCTTTGGCTATACCGACGAGCTGTGGCGTTTCTGGCGGCAGTGCGGGTTTGTGCTGGTGCGGATGGGCAGCCACCGGGAAGCCAGCAGCGGGTGCTATACGGCGATGGCGTTGCTGCCGCTGAGCGAGGCGGGGCATCAGCTCTGCGAACAGGCGCATCGGCGTTTATGTCGTGATATGCGCGTCCTGTCGGCCTGGAATGGCGAAAAGATCCCGGTGACGGATGCATGGGAAGCTACCCTTAATAGTGATGACTGGCTGGAGCTGGCGGGGTTTGCCTTTGCTCACCGGGCGTTTTCAACCTCGGTTGCGGCGCTAACGCGATTGGTGTTAGCCGTGGACATCCCACTCCCGGCGCTGCGCGGGAAAATGGAAGGGAATACGCACGATTTCGGGCGCAAAGCGTTGCTGGCGAAGCTACGCGAGGAAACCGCACGCGCGCTTGAAAGGCTTGATTACTCCCGTAGCCAGCAGCTGAAAGCCGACATTTTGCAATGGCAATTTTTTCAATGACTTCTTCAGTAAAGTGGCATGGTCATTACCCCGCAGAGGCGTAAAATCCTGCTTATCAATTAAGGAGATCGCCATGAAACATGACCATTTTGTTGTGCAAAGCCCGGATACGCCTGCTAAACAGCTCCTGCTTCTGTTTCATGGCGTGGGCGAC
Organism: Enterobacter cloacae complex sp. GF14B; assembly: GCF_004136805.1. Lineage (NCBI taxonomy): Bacteria > Pseudomonadati > Pseudomonadota > Gammaproteobacteria > Enterobacterales > Enterobacteriaceae > Enterobacter > Enterobacter cloacae complex sp. GF14B. The sequence continues at coordinate 9,566 of NZ_QFRV01000112.1, read as the reverse complement.
AATGCCGTCAATATGGGACAGATTGGCAGCTGGTTTGCACCCGTTTTCCCACACGCGCTGATCGTCAGCATCGGCGGCGTGGAGCCGTGCGGTCCGGACGGTCGGCAGTGGTTTTCCGTCGAGGGCGTGACGGAGGAGAATCGTCAGGCGCGTATTGATGCCGTTATGCCAGCCTTTATCGATACCGTGCGTTACTGGCAGCAGCAGAGCGGCGTAGGCGCCGACGCAACGGCGCTGATTGGCTTCTCTCAGGGTTCAATCATGTCGATGGAAAGCGTAAAAGCGCAGCCCGGACTGGTGTCCCGCGTGATTGCCTTTAACGGGCGTTTTGCGACGTTACCGCAAAGCGCGACCACGCAGACCACGATCCATCTCATTCATGGGGGTGAAGACCGGGTAATTGAGCTTTCGCATGCAGTAGCCGCCCAGGAGACGCTGATGCGCGAGGGCGGAGATGTGACGCTGGATATCGTAGACGATCTGGGGCATGCCATTGACGATCGCAGCATGCAGTTCGCGCTCGATCATCTGCGTTATACCGTACCGAAGCACTACTTTGATGAGGCGCTCAGCGGCGCTAAGCCGAATGACGATGATATCGTCGAGTTTATTTAAACATTTCCCCTCACCCTAACCCTCTCCCCAAAGGGAGAGGGAACAAAACCCCCCTCGTCCCTCTGGGGAGAGGGGCCGGGGGTGAGGGGTGTGTACAATTACTTCTTCTGGTCCTTCTTCGGCCAGTCGTCTTCATCGTCCCACTTGTCGTTAAAATCACGGTGCGGCGGAAGATCCGGTTTGTTGGCAAGGAACTTTTTGTGGTCAACGCGCTTGAGATCTTTAATCACGTTAAGCAGCACGCCTACCAGAAATACCAACACCAGAATCCACCAGTACTTTGAAAGCCAGTCCATTCGCTAATCCTCTTTAAGCACCCGTCAGGCGACGAGTTGCTCCATAATACGTTGATACATGCGGGCCAGCAGTTGTAAATCGGCAGCGTTCACGCATTCATTGATTTTGTGAATCGTCGCGTTAACCGGACCCAGTTCGACAACCTGTGCGCCCATGCGGGCGATAAAGCGTCCGTCAGACGTGCCGCCCGTTGTCAGCAGTTGTGGCTTAATTTCATTATAGTGCGCAATGGCGTTCACTACCGCATCCACCAGTTTACCGCGCTGCGTCAGGAACGGCTGGCCAGACAGCCACCAGTCGAGGGTATAGCGCAGCTGATATTTCTCGAGCAGCGCAATCACTCGCGCTTTGATCATCTCGTCAGTCAGTTCGGTGCTGAAGCGGAAGTTAAACTGGACGAAGAGATCGCCGGGAATGACGTTGTTGCTGCCGGTGCCAGCCTTGATGTTGGCTATCTGCATGCTGGTTGGCGGGAAAAATTCATTGCCTTTATCCCATTCAATGCTCACAAGTTCGTTCAGCATCGGCGCGGCGCGGTGTACCGGGTTATCCGCCAGGTGCGGATAGGCAACGTGGCCCTGCACGCCATGAATAGTCAAATTGCAGGTCAGGGATCCACGGCGGCCATTTTTCACAACATCGCCCACCACTTCGGTGCTGGACGGTTCGCCCACCAGACAGTAGTCCAGACGTTCATTGCGCGCCATCAGCGCCTCAACGACCTTCACGGTGCCGTTGTGGGCGCTGGCTTCTTCATCGGAGGTAATCAAAAACGCAAGACGGTTTTTATGGTTCGGATGCTGGGCGACGAAACGCTCTGCCGCCACGACCATCGCAGCCAGGGAACCTTTCATGTCCGCAGCGCCGCGTCCGAAAAGCATGCCGTCTCGAATGGTCGGCTCAAAAGGCGGGTTGATCCAGCGGTCTGCGTCGCCCGCGGGAACTACGTCAGTATGTCCGGCAAACGCCAGCGTCTCCCCCTGACCGCGCCATGCCCAGAAGTTCTGCGTATCGCCAAAATCCATGTGCTCCACGGTAAAACCGATGGCACGCAGGCGCTCAATCATTAATGCCTGACAACCTGCGTCGTCCGGGCTAAGGGAAGGACGGCGAATAAGCTGCTGAGTCAGCTCAATGACCGGGCATGACATAGACTACACCTCAACGAATAAATCTGAATAAAGGGTTTCACTGAAACCCAGCAGCATAGGCTGACCTGGCTTGCAGAGCAATGGGCGTTTGATGATTGCCGGCATTTCAAGCATCAGTTTGGCTGCGCTGTCGGCGTCGTTGATCGTGGCCCGTAGAGATTCATCCAGTTTTCGCCAGGTGGTCCCGCGGGTATTCAGCAGCGCTTCCCATCCCAGTTCGTTGATGGCGGAATGGAGAAACGCGGGGTCAAGCCCGTCGGCACGGTAATCGTGGAAGCGATAGTCGATGTTGTGTGCTTCCAGCCAGCGGCGGGCTTTTTTAATCGTGTCGCAATTTTTAATGCCGTACATCACAACCATAGTGAATCCTTTTGTTCTTTTGTGGATTAAATGTTCAATATTTTCGAAGATATATCCTTAAGTGGAATATAACACATTCGGAATTTTTCGGGATTTACAATTCTCCATAATTCAACGAACAGCTGTAAGCTGAATAGTCTTTCATCTTTTAAGCATAGTTGTCCACCCTGTTTAAATTGCCAATAAACTCAGGGGGAAATTAAAAATGCTGTCATTTTTCCGACTATTTCAAAATATTGCTGTAGGTCACATAAAATTTACCCGGCAACGCTCATAGTGATCCTAAACCTACCAGTACAGCGGGGCTCAATCACAGCAATCGGTTAAAGTGGCTTCACAATGATGATACGTTTTCGTAGAATGCGCATAATAATAAGAGAGGTTGTTATGATTGAACGTGAACTGGGGAACTGGAAAGATTTTATCGAAGGCATGCTTCGTAAATGAATTTCCGGTAAGAAATGCAAGAGCACTTAATTAACTAAAATAACCATAGTGTGAAAGAATCACACAATAAAAAGGCGGCCTGTAAAGCCGCCTTTTTTATTTCAACGGGTTATTCCGGCTTATCCTTCAGCGGGAAACGACGACGTATCAGCACAAAGAACAGCGGTACGAAATAGATAGCCAGTATCGTCGCGGATATCATTCCCCCCATAACGCCCGTACCCACTGCGTGCTGGCTGCTGGAGCCTGCGCCGGAGCTGGTGGCCATCGGCAGGACGCCAAACACAAAAGCCAGAGAGGTCATCAGGATCGGACGCAGGCGCTGACGACAGGCGTGCAGCGTGGCGGCCATCAGTTCGTGACCTTTGGCATTCATCTCATTGGCAAATTCGACGATCAGAATGGCGTTTTTTGCCGACAATCCGATCACGGTGAGGAGTCCGACCTGGAAATAGACATCATTTTCCAGGCCGCGCATCCAGGTTGCCAGCAGCGCGCCGATGACCCCGAGAGGCACCACCAGCATCACCGAGAACGGCACTGACCAGCTTTCATACAGCGCCGCCAGGCAAAGGAATACCACCAGCAGCGAAAGAGCATACAGGGCAGGCGCCTGAGCGCCGGAAAGCCGTTCCTGGTAGGACATCGCCGTCCACTCCAGGCCAAAGCCGGTCGGTAACTGCTGAACCAGTTTTTCCATAATGTCCATTGCGGTACCGGTACTGACGCCCGGCGCGGCTTCACCGACAATCTCTAGCGCCGAATAGCCGTTGTAACGCTCCAGACGCGGCGAACCGGTCTCCCAGCGTGACGTCGCAAACGCCGAGAACGGCACCATGCCGCCGGTGTTATTGCGCACATACCAGCGGTTGATATCGTCCGGCAGCATGCGGTATTTGGCGGCAGACTGAACGTAGACCTTCTTCACGCGGCCGCGATCCATAAAGTCATTTACGTAGCTTGAGCCCCATGCCGTTTGCAGGGTGTCGTTAATGTCGTCGATGGAGACGCCCAGCGCCTGCGCTTTACGCTGGTCAATATCCACCTGTAGCTGAGGGCTGTCATCCAGACCGTTATGACGAACGCGGGTAAGCTGCGGATCTTTCCCGGCCAGCTCGAGCAGTTTATCGCGAGCAGCCATCAACGCGTCATGCCCGGCACCCGCGTGATCCTGAAGCTCCATATCAAACCCGGCTGAGCTGCCCAGGCCGCTGATGGCGGGCGGGCTGCTGGCGAAAACGCGCGCTTCCTTGATTTTGTTGAACGCTTTGGTTGCACGCTCAATGATGGCAAAGGAGGAGCCGGTATCGCTGTCGCGCTGGTCCCAGTCTTTCAGGCGCACAAACATACGCGCCACGTTCTGCCCGTTACCGCCGGGGCCAGAGCCGACGGTGGAGAAGACGGAGACCACGTTATCTTTCTCCTGAGTATGGAAGTAGTTCTCAACCTTCTGCACCACTTTCAGGGTCTGCTGCTGGGTCGAGCCGCTCGGTAACTGTACGGAGGTAATAAACATGCCGCGATCTTCCAGCGGCAGGAACGAGGTTGGCAGCCGCAGGAACAGGAACACCATGCCGCCGAGCAGCAGGACATAAACCACCATCCAGCGCACGCTGCGGTGCAGTACTTTACCCACGCCCGCTTCATAGCGCGCCGCATTGCGGTTAAACATGCGGTTAAACCAGCCGAAGAAGCCTTTTTGACCGTGGTGTTCCCCCTTATGCAGCGGTTTGAGCAGCGTCGCGCACAGGGCAGGGGTAAGGATCATTGCCACGAGTACGGAGAGCACCATTGCAGAGACGATGGTGATCGAGAACTGGCGATAAATCGCGCCCGTGGTGCCGCCAAAAAATGCCATCGGGATAAATACCGCCGACAGCACCATGGCGATACCGACCAGCGCGCCCTGAATTTGTCCCATCGATTTGCGCGTGGCCTCGCGGGGCGAAAGCCCTTCCTCGCTCATAATGCGCTCGACGTTTTCCACCACCACGATGGCATCATCCACCAGCAGGCCGATGGCCAGCACCATGGCGAACATGGTCAGGGTGTTGATGCTGTAACCGAAGGCATACAGCACCGCAAAGGTTCCCAGCAGCACCACCGGCACCGCAATGGTGGGGATCAGCGTGGCGCGGAAGTTTTGCAGGAACAGGTACATCACGAGGAACACCAGCGCGATAGCTTCGAGCAGGGTTTTCACCACATCTTCGATGGAGGCTTTTACGAATGAGGTGGTTTCGTAGGCGACTTTGTACTCCAGTCCGTGCGGGAAGTAATGCGACAGTTCATCCAGACGCTCTAACACCCGCTGCGCGGTCGCCATTTCGTTGGCGCCGGAGGCCAGTTTTACCCCCAGTCCGGACGCGGCATTGCCGTTAAAGCGACTCAGGTAGTCATATTTTTCCGCCCCCATTTCCACGGTGGCGACATCCCCCAGACGCACTTCCGAACCGTCCTGATTCACGCGCAGAGTAATATTGCGGAACTGGTCAGGTGTCTGGAGCAGCGACTGGGAGTTGATGGTGGCGTTAAGCGCCTGGTTGTCCACGGACGGCGTACCGCCGAGCTGCCCCACGGCAATCTGGGCGTTCTGCGATTCGATAGCGTCGGTGACATCTTTAGCGGTCATCTGCACGCTGTTCAGCTTGTTGGGATCCAGCCAGATACGCATGGAGTACTGCGAGCCGTAGGCGTCGATATCACCCACGCCGTTGATACGGCTGAGCGGGTCCTGAATATTACTGGCGACGTAGTCCGCGATGTCCTGCTTATCCATCGAGCCATCGGTTGAAACAAACGCGATGGTCAAAATATTGGTGTCACCGGTTTTACGCACGGTCACCCCCTGGTTCTGCACCGCCTGAGGCAGTTTACGCAGGGCCGATTGCAGCTGGTTTTGCACCTGCTGCACCGCTTCATCCGGATCCGTGCCCGCCGTAAAGCTCAGGGTTACCGTCGCCTGGCCCGTGGCACTGCTCTGCGAGGACATGTACATCAGGTTATCAAGACCCGTCATGTTCTGCTCGATAACCTGCGTGACGGTATTTTCCAGCGTCTGTGCCGAGGCGCCAGGATAGTTCGCCGTGATACGCACGTTGGGGGGCGCGAGGTCGGGGTATTGCTCAACAGGAAGGGAAGTAATCGCCAGGACACCCGTCAGACACAACAGGATTGCAAGCACCCAGGCAAAAATGGGGCGATCGATGAAAAAATTCGCCATTAAAGTGTGACCTCGTTTTGCTGCACGTCATTATTGTTTATTGCCCGCCTAACTTTAGCGGTAAGGCCCAGGTCAAACGTGGAGAAATAAAGGAGATAATGTAAATTATCATGCGCTTTTTTCAGCGCGCCTTCTTTCCCGCTATTTTTCAGCCTGCGCCGCAGGCGTCCGGAACGTTACGCTGACCTGTGTCCCACCCTGTGGCGGCTGAGAAAAGTGTAATGTCCCGCCGAGCCGTCCCGCGCGTTCGCGCATGATATTCAGCCCGTAATGCCCCGGCGGTTCACTGGCGTCGCCGATACCAATACCGTTGTCGCGGATCGTGACCGTGTGAGTGCCATCCGCGGTGGTGACGCAGCTGACCACAATCTCGCTGGCGTCGGCATGTTTAATCGCATTCAGCACTGCCTCACGCACAATCTGTAACAGGTGCACCTGTTTTTGCGCGTCCAGCGCCAGCGATGAGAGACGGCAGTCGAGCACCAGCTTCGCGCGGGTCTGGCTTTGCAACCCGTCGAGAGACTCCTGTAGCGCGGCAGGAAGATTGGCGTGATTGAGCGTCAGGCGGAAGGTGGTGAGCAGCTCGCGTAGCTGATGCCAGGCGTTATTCAGCTCGCGAGAGAAGTCCGTAATGATGGCCTGCGCCGGGGCATTGTCGCCCGGCACGGCATGCTTCAGCAGCGTAAGCTGAATACGCAAATAGGAGAGCACCTGCGCCAGCGAATCATGCAACTCGCGCGCGATGGTGGCGCGCTCTTCCATCAGCAGCAACTGCTGATAATGTTTCTGCGCCTGATTGAAATAGAGCCCCCGGCCCAGCATCGTCGCCACGCTTTCCATGAGCGGCAGCGGAACATCCCCGGTCGCGCTTTGCCAGCGCAGTTCGCCGTACAGGGTGTCCTGCATTAATACCGGTAAATTGTGCATTTTCTCGCCCGGGGACTCCTGTCCTTCGTAAAGCTGCCAGTCGTCACTGGTGCGCAATTGCAGGTAATTCATCTGCGTATAGTCATGCACAATCTGCAAAATATGCCGGAAGCAGTGGCTGTCTATCTGCCCGGTATTCAACGCCTGTGAGCATTTGAACAGCATTTCGAGCTGCTGATGCGCTTCATTCAGGTGGCGGGTTTTTTCAGCAACGGAGTGCTCCAGGGAACGGTACAGGGTGTGTAATTCCGCCGACATATGGTTGAAGGCGCGGGAAAGCTGGCCCAGCTCGTTGGGAAGCATAATATCCGGCGCGGGGGTATCGAACTGCCCCTGTTCGATACGCTCGCTCGCTGCCACCAGATTATTCAGCGGCAGCACAACCTGACGGCGGATGCGCCGCAGGGTCATCACCGCCAGCAGCAGGATGCCCAGGCCGCCCGTCAGCGACATGAAAATCACCAGCTGTATCTTATGTTCGGTGTAGTGCTGTAGCGCCAGCACAAAGGCATCTATCCGGCCCACGAAATCCTCTATGTGGCTCTGATACCACCCGGTATCGCCGCTGGCGATACGCGTGTCCATCTCCTGCCAGCCAAGCTGCAACTGCTGGTAACGCTGTTTGACGTCCTCTGGCACATACCAGCGGTTTAGCTTCTGCAACGCAGGCGCGCTCAGCGTTTTCTGCCAGACCGCGCGGTGCCCTGCCAGCGACGGGCTGGCGCGCTGCAATTCGTAGCCCAGGCGGTAGCTCTGCATGCGCAGCGATCCGGCGATGTTAATCGCCTCGGCGTCGCGCTGGCTGCTGGCGAGTGTAACCAGCGCAATGGCGCTGATCAGAACGGACAAGACAATCATCGAAAAGAAAGCCCGAGCCAGGCTTCCCGATACGGGGCGTTTAACGGTCACTCATCGGCTTCCTGAATTAAATTGATCTGCCACAGGTTCACTGGAAATAGTTCGCCTTCCAGGGCATTTGAACATTGCGTCGCCATGCCGCTGTGGGTAAATACGATAACAATAGAAAGAATAAGGTTATTGAACCAAAAACAGGTGTTGTTATGAATCGTTTTATTATGGCCAACGCTCAACAGTGTATCGGTTGTCGCACCTGCGAAGTTGCCTGTGTGATGGCGCACAACGGGGAGCAGCACGCGCTGAGCGAGCGCCATTTTCATCCCCGCATTACGGTCCTTACCTCAGGCTTGCGAAAAAGCCCCGTGACCTGCCACCACTGTGAAAACGCGCCCTGCGCGCAAAGCTGCCCGAACGGAGCCATCACGCAACACAGCGACAGCGTACAGGTCAATCAACAAAAATGCATTGGCTGTAAAGCCTGCGTGGTGGCCTGTCCGTTTGGCACGATGGACATGCTGATCGCCCCGCTGGAAAACGACAGCGTAAAGGCCTCGGCGCACAAATGCGACCTCTGCCTGGAAAGGCCGCAAGGCCCGGCCTGCGTTGAAAACTGCCCGGCAGAGGTGCTTACGCTCGCCACCCCAGCCGTGCTGGATAAGCTGGTTAAACAGCGCCGACAGCGCAGCGCAAGGCTGGACGCGCTGCCGTGGCACAGCGAGGCGGTTCAGTCAGTCCCTCCGCAAACCAAACGGCAACAGATGCAAAACACCCCGGCGCGCGGTGAGCCGGATAAGCTCAGCCCCGACGCGCGCGCCGGCCATTTTAACGAGATCTACTTGCCGTTTCGCCCGGAACAGGCGCAGCGCGAAGCATCCCGGTGCCTGAAATGTGGCGACCACAGCATTTGCGAGTGGACCTGCCCGCTGCATAACCATATTCCACAGTGGATTGAGCGGATCGGGGCGGGGGATATCGTCGGTGCGGCTGAGCTTTCTCACCAGACTAACTGTTTACCGGAAATTACCGGCCGCGTCTGTCCACAGGATCGATTATGTGAAGGCGCCTGCACCCTGCGGGATGCGTCAGGGGCGGTAACCATCGGGAATATCGAACGGTATATCTCGGATCGGGCGCTGGCGATGGGCTGGACGCCGGACGTCAGCCACGTTAAACCGGTCGGTAAGCGCGTCGCCATCATCGGTGCCGGTCCGGCAGGGCTGGCCTGCGCCGACGTACTGGTGCGCAGCGGCGTCGGTGTGACGGTCTACGATCGCCATCCGGAAATCGGCGGATTGCTGACCTTTGGTATTCCGGCCTTCAAGCTGGATAAATCCCTGTTAGCGCGGCGCAGAGAGATATTCAGCGCGATGGGCATCCGCTTCGAGCTGAACTGCGAGGTGGGAAAAGACGTATCGATGGCCCAACTGCAAAACGACTACGATGCCCTGTTCATCGGCGTAGGGACCTATCGTTCCATGAAAGCGGGTATCCCTCACGAAGACGCGCCGGGCGTGTACGACGCGCTGCCGTTTTTAGTGGCGAACACGCGGAACGTGATGGGCCTTGACCCTGCCGCAGACGAGCCGTTTATCGACACGCAGGGGTTAAACGTGGTGGTGCTGGGCGGGGGCGATACGGCGATGGACTGCGTGCGCACCGCGCTGCGACATGGCGCGGCGAAAGTCACC
>NZ_QFRV01000111.1:0-10544 GCF_004136805.1 Enterobacter cloacae complex sp. GF14B | reverse complement strand
CAAAAGCGCTGCAATGCACCCCGACCGAAGCCCGGCATCTTTTTGTGCTCGCCGGTTTGCCGCCGGGCGAAGCCCCGCAGGCGGTGTGCTGCGAGGGGATCAGCGAAGGCACGCGTCGCCTGCTGGATACCCTGATGCCGAAACCCGCCAGCATTCAGAAACCGAACTTTGATATCGTGGCGTGGAACGACAGCTTCGGCCACCTGATGGGCGTCGATTTCAACGCTATCCCGCCGGAAGATCGCAACTGTATTTACCTGTTCCTCACCCATCCGGCGTGGCGCGCGCGGCTCGGCAAACGTGACGACGTGCTGCCGATTTTCGTCTCCTACTTCCGCGCGGCAATGGCTGAGCACCGTGGCGACCCGCTCTGGGAAGCGAAGCTGGCGCGTTTTTTTGCGGTGTCCGAAGAGTTCAAAACCCTGTGGCACCAGCGTAACGACGTGCGCGGCGTGGAGAACCAGCTCAAGCTGTTCACCCATCCCGAGCTGGGGGATTTTCATCTCCAGCAGATGTACTGGTACTCCGCCCCGCGAAACGGATCGCGGCTGCTGGTCTATTTACCCGTGGATGAGGCAGGGGAGAGGGCGATGGCGTGGCTGGCGGAGCAGGGGATATAAATTTTTTGCGAGGGGCTTTCAGGGAATCAACGCTGCTCCGGTCCTGCCTGGAATAAGCTGGTAAGGTGAATCACGAAAGGCAAAATTAGCCTTTAATGCAAATTGCCTTACATGCTAATATTATCAGGGATGAAATACAGTGTTCAGACTTATCGTTCATGCGGCAGTCAGGGAGGAGATCCTCTCATTGCCTGCGGATGTTTATCAAGAAGACGCAAAAAACGCCCTCTGCTGAACTCCGTCTGGCACTGAAACGACAACAGGAGATGTTGGATGAGCAAGAAGATTATTGACTGGGATGAACTCAGAGCTGAACTGTTAAGCGATTCAGAAATTCAGGCTTCCTTTGATGCAGAAGAGCGCAAGGAGCGTCTGCGGGAGATGCTGGCGCAATGGCGCAATCATGCTGGTCTGACGCGCGCCCAGGTGGCGGAGCGGATGGGCGTCAGCGCACCGACGGTATCACGAATGGAAGCAAATATTACCCGGGCGAGTCTCGATACATTAACGCGTTATGCGCTGGTGTGCGGGGTAAAGCATCCGCAGATAACGCTTTACTGAAAACGGGCACGCCGATAGCCGGCGTGCCAGAAGCGCTTAGCACTCAGTCACAATCGTGCTCAGCGGCAGGCGAGATTTCGGCAGCGTGGCGTTGAAATCTTCCACGCTGTGATGCCCGACCGGGACCACCACCAGGCTGGTGAAGCCTTTCTCTTTCAGGCCAAACTCTTCGTCGAGGATCGCGGCGTCAAACCCTTCGATGGGTACCGCATCCAGGCCCATCGCGGCCACGCCCAGCAGGAAGTTGCCGACGTTAAGGTAAACCTGCTTCGCCATCCACTGGTCGTCATCTTTCAGATCCACGCGGTGCATGTCGGCAAAATAGCAGCGGCCTTTGTGGTTCGCGGCTTTTGCTTCTGGCGTGTTGAAACGGCCATCGGCTTCTTCCTGATCGACAACGCGCTCAAGCCAGGCATCGTCCATCGCGGTTTTCGCGCAGAACACCACTACGTGAGAGGCATCCAGCATTTTGCGTTCGTTAAACACATAGGTGCCCGCCGCGGATTTTGCCACGCGCGCTTTACCCTCTTCAGTGCTGGCAACAATAAAGTGCCACGGCTGGGAGTTGGTGCTGGACGGGCTGTATTGCAGCAGCGTTTTGATTTTTTCCGCTTCTTCTGCGGTCAGTTTTTTGGCTGGGTCGAACGCCTTGGTAGAGTGGCGTTTCAGGGCGACAGAAATAATATCCATAACAACTCCTGGTGATGAAATTCGCCCGCGGGCGGGCGTGAAAGGAAAGCAGATTACCGCGCGAAGCGGGAAAAGATAAGTGCGATTCGAGCGCTTATTCTGTTCGTCTGAGACGAACAATCAGGCTGGGCGAATCCACTTCTGATCTTTTTTCGGCAGTTTATCAACGACCAGATTCCACGAATCCGTAATCAGGTCGGTGATCAGTTCAGGCGTGATGTCGTCCGTGCCATAAAGGGAGATCCAGTGTTTTTTATTCAGATGGTAACCGGGCTCCACGCCACGGTAGATCTGCTGATTGAGCAGCGATTTTTCCGGATCGGATTTCAGGCTGACGTGGGCCCGACCGTGTGCGGTCGCCATCAGCATAAAAATTTTCCCGCCCACCTTAAACACGTCATACTCCGGGCCAAACGGCCAGCAATGTTCGGTAAAAGGCATCTCCAGCGCGACGCGTCTGGCATGTTCCTGCAAGGATTTACTGTCCATGGTTATCTTCCTCAGCAAGCCCGCGCCACATGGCTTCAAAGCCCAGCGCTTTAAAATCGACGGCACGGGACGGATCGCGGGCGGCAAACTCCATGGTGGTTTCAGCCAGCGATAAGAACATTGCATCACCGAAGGTCTTAAACTCGTCAGACATAAACACCGGGCGGATCGAACGACGACACAGTTCATGCAGTTCCGGGAACATGTCTTTCACCGCCTGCTCGGTTTCGGCGTTCAGCTTTTCACTGACGCCAATCTGACGGATAGCCGCATGCGCCAGGGGGTTACGAATGCCCCAGTCCACATAGCTGTTCCAGATATTGCGGGTATGCTCTTTTGGCTCGGTGATGGTGCGATCGAGATTCGCCAGCATGGTCTGGCAGAGATCCTGCTTCAGATGCAGGTAGAGGGCATTCAGCAGATCGTCTTTGGTAGCAAAGTAGCGAAACAGTGTCCCTTCAGCGACGCCCGCATTACGGGCAATTAACGCCGTTGAGGCGGCAATACCTGACTGCGCAAACGCAGCCGTTGCTGCTTCCAGTAAGGCCTGTTTTTTATCTTCACTCTTCGGACGTGCCACTAAATTTTTCCTCCCGTCAATTGTAAAAGCCCTGATTGAAACACGAGCCTTGATACGCTGCAACGCGGAATGTCAAAGATCGAAAACCTTCTTGACGGCGTAATCATCCTATCTATAATGAGTGCTTACACACTCATAATCAAGTATCACCCACGCAAACCATCGGATGGGGCGCGTAGGCGGGTCAGGAAATGAAAAAGCCTCTATTCATCTGCGTGGTGTTAGTCATGATTATTGCTTCAGCTGCCAGTTTACCGTTTGTACTGAATGCCGGATTTGGCCAGCCACCGCAGGGTGCGCAGCTCTCTGAAGTGGAAGCCTCTCCGCACTATCGCGACGGGCAATTCCATAACACGCTCCCTACGCCGGGCTTTACCGGGCAACAAAATATGCTGGTGGCGTGGTGGCAGTTCCTTACCCGTAAAACCGAAAACGCCCGTCCTGCGCAGCCGCTGCCGCTGGTGAAAACCGATCTGGCGAGCCTGTCGCCTGAACAGGACACGCTGGTGTGGCTCGGCCACTCCTCCTGGTATATGCAGCTTGCAGGGAAACGCATCCTGATCGATCCGGTTCTGAGTAGCTACGCCGCACCGTTCTCGTTTCTCAATAAAGCATTTGCGGGGGAGTACCCGTGGCGTGCGGAGAGCATGCCGGGGATCGACCTGCTGATTATCTCCCACGATCACTATGACCATCTGGATTACGCCACCATCAAGGCGCTGCTGCCGAAGGTTAAGCGCGTGGTCACGCCGCTGGGCGTGGGTTCGCATCTGCGCTACTGGGGGATGACCCCGGAGATAATCGACGAGCGGGACTGGAACCAATCGGTGCATATCAGCGATGCGCTGACGGTACATGTTCTGCCCGCGCGCCATTTTTCCGGGCGCGGCATTAAGCGTAACCAGACCCTGTGGGGGAGCTTTATGTTTGTCACCCCAGAGCGAAAGATTTACTACAGCGGAGACTCCGGTTACGGCCCGCACTTCAAGGCTATTGGCGAGCAGTTTGGCGGAGTGGACTTAGCCATTATGGAAAACGGGCAGTACGACCAGGACTGGAAGTACATCCATATGCATCCGGCGGAAACGGCGCAGGCCTCGGCAGATCTCAATGCCAAAGCGGTCGTACCGGGACATAACGGGCGTTTTGTGCTGGCGAAACATACCTGGAACGATCCACTGATCCAGCTGGCGAAAGCCAGCAAGGATAAAAACTACCGGCTGCTGACGCCGGAGCTGGGCGAGCCCGTGCGGGTGAGTGATACCACGCAACAATTTCGCGAGTGGTGGGAATAATGTTTAAGCGAGAAGCAGAGGGGGAGAGCAGTATGACGATTTCCGCTCAGGTCATTGATACGATTGTCGAATGGATCGATGACAACCTACACCAGCCGTTACGCATCGAAGAGATTGCCCGCCATGCGGGTTACTCAAAATGGCATTTACAGCGGCTGTTTATGCAGTACAAAGGCGAAAGTCTGGGGCGCTACATCCGCGAACGCAAGCTGCTGATGGCGGCGCGCGATCTGCGTGAGTCAGACGAGCGCGTGTACGATATCTGCCTGCGCTACGGGTTTGACTCGCAGCAGACGTTTACCCGCATCTTTACCCGCACCTTCAACCAGCCGCCCGGGGCGTACCGCAAAGAAAATCACGGTCGGGCGCACTGAAAAACATCCCCTCACCCCGGCCCTGTCCCCAAAGGGGCGAGGGCGTAATCGTCCCCTCTCCCCTTTGGGGAGAGGGTTAGGGTGAGGGGATCAGACCGCACCATGCTTACCAGCTGTAATTCACCGTCGCCGTCACCGTCCGGCCAATCCCGTAGAAGCACGCCGTATCGCTTGCGCACGACGCCACATACTTTGTGTCTGCCACGTTATTGACGTTGAACTGCGCGCTTGCCCCTTTCAGGCTGCGGTTCATCTCGCCCAGGTCGTAGCGCAGCATCGCGTCATACAGATCCACCGATGGCACCTTGAAGGTATTCTTCGCATCGCCGTAGCTGGTGCCGATGTAGCGCATCCCCACGCCAGCGGTCAGGCTCTTCAGCGCGCCGCCCGGAACGGTATAGCTGGCGAACGCCGATGCCATATGTGCCGGAATGCGCGCAGGCGTTTTGCCTTCAGTTCCCGCCACCGTGGTGCTTTCGGTTTTTGCATCGGTGTAAGTGTAGGAGCCAATCAGGTTGATGTTATCCATCAGCGTGGCGTGGATTTCCGCTTCAGCGCCTTTCGAACGCACCTTGCCCGCATTTTCGAACCAGCCTTCAGCGCTGTTATAGGTCGCGACGTTGTTCTGAGTTAAATCGTACAGCGCCAGGGTCATCAGCGTGGTGTCGACCGGCTGATATTTCACGCCAATCTCGGTCTGCTCCCCGGTAGTAGGCCTGAAGGGCGCAACGCCCGGCGCACGGTTGGTTTGCAGGTTCGGTTCAAACGAGGTGCTGTAGCTGATGTACGGCGACAGGCCAGAATCAAACGCGTACAGCAGGCCAGTGCGCCAGGTAAATTTGCTGTCGTTCTGCTGCGTAACGCTGTTATCGGTGAAGTCGCTGGTACGCACTTCGCTCCAGTCGTAGCGCCCGGAAACCAGCCACTCCCAGTTATTCCAGCTCATCTGATCCTGAAGATACAGGCCCATCTGGTCGAGATTTTGCTGCTCGTCGGACGCCGTTTTGAAGGTACTTTCATCCACGTTCACGCCGTAAACCGGGTTTGTCCAGTCAAGGTCATACTGTGAGCCGCTCCCGCGCGCCAGCAGCTGTTTATCCTTGCTGGTCTTGTAATCAAACCCGCCGAGCAGGGTGTGGCTGACGCTTCCGGTCTCCAGCTGATATTCCAGCTGGTTATCAAGGCCAAATTCGTTGGTCGTGCGCGCTTCACGCTGGGCGCGACGGGTCAACACCGTGCTGTTGGCCGCGCTGTTGGCGTAAACCAGATAACGATATTTCTGCTTGATGGTGGCGTAACGGGCGTTCTGGCGGAAGGTGAGGTTGTCGGCGAACTGGTGTTCCAGCTCGTAGCCAATCATCGTCTGCTCGCGCCAGGATTGATTGTAATTCGGATCGCTGACGTTAAAATCGCGCGGGATGTACTTCCCGTCGGCACTTTTCACCGTGCCATACGCGGGCAGGAAGTTGCGGTATCCGGCATCCGGATCTTTCTGGTAGCTGGTCAGCAGCGTAAAGCGGGTCTGATCGTTCGGGTACCAGGTGATTGCCGGGGCGATCGCCATCCGCGTCTCTTTATAATCGTCCACCTGATTATGCTGCGTACGGGCGATACCGTTCACGCGATACAGTACGCGCCCGTCGTCGCTCAGCCTGCCGCCGAAATCAAACGCACCTTCGGCGAGATCGTTATTGCCGGTGCGGAACTGCACGTTGTGAATGGCCTCCGCCGTCGGGCGCTTGCTGGTCATGCTGATTAACCCGCCCGGATTCACCTGTCCAAACAGGACCGAGGCCGGGCCGCGCACCAGCTCCACGCGCTCCAGCAGCCACGGGTCAACTGTGCCCGTCTGTGATGAGGCCGTTGCGCCAAAGCTTAAGCCGTCGAGGAATTTCGGCACGTAGCTAAAGCCGCGCACAAACACCTCGTCGTTACGGTTAGACGAGCCCCGGTACTCGGTAAACACGCCCGCCGAGTAGCGCAGCGTCTGCGAAACGGAGGTGACGTCCTGCATGTTCATCTGATCGCGGGTGATCACCGATACCGACTGCGGCGTCTTCACGATCTCCGCGCTGGTCTTGGTGGCGGAGAGCGTTTTCGTCGCCACAATGCCTTTTACGGGCGCAGTGGGCTCTTCACTCACGCCCTGCGTCACCGTAATCGTTTCTTCTTTCGTTTCTGCCTGAGCCGCGACGCTGGTCGTCGCCAGACTCAGTAGCCAGAGCCGCATTATCTTATTATTTTTAAACATTTTTATTGAACGTCCTTGGTTGCTATCGCCATAAAATCACCGGTAAATCGCCGTTGATGATATTGCAAATTATTACCATTTGCATTAGCGTTGTTAACAAATTTCGTTGGGGAACAAGCGGTAATGAAGAGGGTATGGAGTGGGTTGCTGTTGGGGATCGGCGCGCTGCCCGCCGTGGCGGCAACGTGCGAGCAGACGTCCCGGCAGGGCGATATTCAGGGAAAGTTTGATGCCAGCGGCGAAGTCTGCTTCTCCCTGCCTGAACTGGGTGAAAACTACGTTTCCGCCACGCTGAATGGCGTGACGGATGCGCGCCTGCTTGATGGGCAAAACCGCCGCATCCGCACGCTGATCGAAAATGGTCCTGCGGACGGGGAACACACGCTGCTGTTTGCCCTGCCGGTGAAACAGAACACCTCGCTGGTGCTACACGGAGAAGCCGGTAAGCCGTGGCGTTTTCAGTGGCGGATGAAAGAGACCTCTCCGTTACCACGCGTGCAGATGCTGGCGCCTGAAAGCCCGACGCTGAAGGCGCTGGCAAGCGTCATTTCTGCCGGTGGAAGTACCGAGGCGTTCTGGCAGGCGCAGCGTCGACAGGGAACGCCGATGGTGGAGCCGGTAGATGCGAGCCATAAGCGCGTGACCTTTCTGTGGCGCGGCGCGCGGGATAACGTCTTCATTCTCGGCTCTCCGGCGGGGGATCACGATCCGCTGTTCCGCCTGGGCAACAGCGACGTCTGGTTCCGCAGCTATGTAGTCCCCGCTGATACGGTAATGCAGTACAAGCTCGCGCCCGATGTGCCGATCGTCGAGGGTTCCACACGCGATCAACGCCGCGCCATCCTGGTAAGCGCGCAGGCCGATCCGCTTAACCCGAATACCTTCGGGGAGCAGAAGACCGATCGCTGGAATCGCTTTTCTCTGCTCGATCTCAGCCCGGCGCGCTATTGCTCCGTTCAGGCCACGGCAAAGCCGCTGGTGCACGGGACGTTGAGCCGTCAGAGTTTTTCCAGCCACATCCTTGGCAACGCCCGCGACGTGATGATCTACCAACCGCGCGGCGCACAGCCTGCACGCTGGACGCTCATCCTTTTCGACGGACAGGTTTATCAGGACGAATACCATTTTGCCAACGTGCTGGACGGTCTGATTGCCCGGCATCACCTGCCGCCGATTAACGTGGTGTTTATCGACAGCCTCGATCACGCCCGTCGCGGCAACGAGCTGCCGCCGAACCCGGATTTTGCTGACTTTATGGCGCACGAGCTGCTGCCGTGGCTGCGGGGGAAGGGCATCGGCATGCAGCGGCAGAAAACCGTACTGGCAGGATCCAGCTACGGGGGAATTGCCTCTTCATGGGTGGCGCTGCGCTATCCGCGCCTGTTTGGCAACGTGCTGAGCCTTTCCGGTTCTTACTGGTGGGCGCCGGAAGGTGACGCCCCGGGCTGGCTGACGCGTCAGTACCAACAGTCTTCACCGTATCCGGTGCGCTTCTGGTTACAGGCCGGGAAGTTTGAAACCGCGGGGCCGGGCGGCGGCATCTATCGCACCACGCAGGATTTTGAACAGGTGCTGAGGAAAAAAGGCTACCGCGTCAGCTTCCACCCCTCATCCAGCGGCCACGACTACGCGGCCTGGTGTGAAGCGCTGATCCACGGGATGCGCGATCTCACTGGCTTACGACGCCAGTGAAAACCAGCGGCGCCAGATGAAACGCAGGATAAAGAATTCGATGGCGCCGAGCACCAAAAACCACAGACAGAACAGAATGGTGTACAGCTGATTCAGATCGACCATATGAAAGGTCTGAACCAGCTTCTGCGCCAGCACCAGACCCAGCGACGGCGCAGGTAACAGCAGGCAGGAGAGCAGGGCCATCAGCAAAATGCCCCCTGCGGTGAGCAGCGATTCTAACGGGTGTTTCATCGTAATGTTAAACGTCAGTTAAAAATGTCATTGTCCGGCATCCTGAAACGTAAAGCAATATCATCCCCGCTGGCAAAATTGGGTGAAAGGCCACCGTTATTCTGCGAATTAATAACAGAAAACAGATAATATTTTCGGGGCGATTAAATTAATATCGCGTTATGTAAATAAACGTCTTTCTCATGAAAATAATTTTACAAAGCTATAGGTGCTATATCCAATTAACGTCGCAATAACAATGGCTGCGACAATGTATAACGCCAGGCGCCGTGCGCGATAAATACCAAACATGCTTCCTCCTCGTTTAGTGTTGGTTTAGAAATATTTTGTAAAAATCAACGCGTCGAAATAATTTTAATCAGTTTTGAATAACCGGGTAGTCAATATATTGCGGTAGATCAATTTAACCCGCAAGACTTAAAAATGAATTATTTAAAGCCAGAAAGGAATTCCGGCTTCCGTCCACCGGATATTGAAGGAAAAATACCATGACCAAAAAAAATTTCTCGCAGAATATGCCACCCGCAGGCGGGCAGGCGTACCAGCAGACCGTAGAGCAGGTGCTTGCTCAGGCGCAGAGCCAGGCTAATGGCCTGGACCGCGCCGAGGCGCAGGCACGTTTGCAGAAACATGGCCCGAACGCGCTGCCGGAGAAAAAAGGCAAGCCGGGCTGGCTGCGTTTTCTCGCGCATTTTAACGATGTCCTGATTTACGTCCTGCTGGCAGCCGCCGTATTAACGGCAGTAATGGGACACTGGGTTGATACGCTGGTTATTCTGGGCGTGGCGGTAATCAATGCCTTAATTGGCCACATTCAGGAAAGTAACGCGGAAAAATCCCTGAAGAGTATTCGCAATATGCTCTCCAGCGAGGCGCGCGTTATTCGTAACGGCAACCATGAAACTATCCCGACGACGGAAATCGTCCCGGGCGATATTATTGTGTTGCGCGCAGGAGATCGTATTCCGGCGGATATGCGCTTAATCGAAGCGCATAATTTACGCGTGGAAGAGGCTATTCTGACCGGTGAATCCACCGTGGTGGATAAACACACGAACCCGCTGAGCGGCGAATTACCGCTGGGCGACCGTACGAACCTGGTCTTTTCCGGTACGACGGTCAGCGCGGGCGGCGGCGTGGGCGTGGTCATTGCCACGGGCCAGGAGACCGAACTCGGCCACATCAACCAGATGATGGCGGGCATTGAAAAACACCGCACCCCGCTGCTGGTGCAGATGGACAAGCTGGGCAAAGCGATCTTCGCCATCATTCTGGCGATGATGGCCGCGCTGTTTGTCTTCAGCCTGGTGTTCCGCGAGATCCCGATGGGCGAGCTGCTGCTCTCCCTGATTAGCCTGGCGGTCGCCTCCGTACCGGAAGGTCTGCCGGCAATTATCTCCATCATCCTCTCTCTGGGCGTGCAGGCGATGGCGCGCAAGCGGGCGATTATCCGCAAGCTGCCGACGGTTGAAACCCTGGGCGCGATGACCGTGGTCTGCTCGGATAAAACCGGCACCCTGACCATGAACGAGATGACGGTGAAAGCCATCATTACCGCCGACACCTGCTACCGCGTGGACGGCAACAGCTACGAGCCGGTGGGCAACATCTATCTCGAAGGCAGCGATGAGCCGGTGCAGATCCAGCCGGGCACCGTGCTGGAGCAGTACCTGCGCACCATCGACCTGTGTAACGACAGCCAGCTGATTCAGGACGAGCGCGGCCTGTGGGGCATCACCGGCGGCCCGACCGAGGGCG
>NZ_QFRV01000110.1:0-10554 GCF_004136805.1 Enterobacter cloacae complex sp. GF14B | reverse complement strand
CGCAGGACTTCAACCAGCTCGCCAGCACGCTGGAAAAAAACCAGCAGATGCGCCGCGATTTTATGGCCGACATTTCGCACGAGCTGCGCACCCCGCTGGCGGTGCTGCGCGGCGAGCTGGAGGCGATTCAGGACGGCGTGCGGCAGTTCACCCCCGAGTCGGTGGCCTCGCTTCAGGCGGAAGTCGGTACGCTGACCAAACTGGTGGACGATCTGCATCAGCTTTCCATGTCCGACGAAGGCGCCCTGGCTTACCAGAAAGCACCGATCGATGTGATCAATATCCTTGAAGTCGTGACCGGCGCATTCCGCGAGCGCTTCGCCAGCCGTGACCTGAAAATCAACCTTTCGCTGCCGGACAGTGCGGTGGTGTTCGGCGACAGAGATCGCCTGATGCAGCTGTTCAATAATCTGCTGGAGAACAGCCTCCGCTACACCGACGGCGGCGGCGCGCTGCATATCTCCGGCAGGCAGGAAAACGGGCGCTTTGCCCTGACCTTTGCGGACTCCGCCCCTGGCGTGAAGGATGCGCAGCTGGAAAAACTGTTCGAGCGCTTCTATCGCACCGAAGGTTCACGCAACCGCGCCAGCGGCGGTTCCGGCCTTGGGCTGGCCATTTGCGTTAACATTGTGGAGGCCCATGGCGGCACCATCCGCGCCGCCCATTCGCCTTTTGGCGGGGTTAGCATTACAGTAGAGTTACCTCTGGAACGGGATTTATCGAGGGAAGCATGACCGAGTTACCGATTGACGACAACACACCGCGTATTTTGATCGTGGAAGACGAGCCTAAACTTGGGCAACTGCTGATCGACTATTTGCGCGCTGCGAGTTACGCGCCAACGCTTATCAGCCACGGCGACCAGGTGCTGCCCTACGTGCGCCAGACGCCGCCGGATCTGATCCTGCTGGATCTGATGCTGCCGGGTACCGACGGCCTAACCCTGTGCCGCGAAATTCGTCGTTTCTCCGATGTGCCCATCGTGATGGTGACGGCCAAAATCGAAGAGATCGATCGTCTGCTGGGGCTCGAAATCGGCGCCGACGATTACATCTGCAAGCCTTACAGCCCGCGGGAGGTGGTCGCTCGGGTGAAAACCATCCTCCGCCGCTGTAAGCCGCAGCGTGAATTGCAGGTGCTCGATGCGCAAAGCCCGCTGATCGTCGACGAAAGCCGTTTCCAGGCGAGCTGGCGCAGCAAACTTTTGGATCTCACCCCCGCAGAGTTTCGCCTGTTGAAAACGCTCTCCCACGAGCCGGGCAAAGTGTTTTCCCGCGAGCAGCTGCTCAACCATCTGTATGACGATTACCGCGTGGTGACCGACCGCACCATCGACAGCCACATCAAAAACCTGCGCCGCAAGCTGGAGGCGCTGGACGCCGACCAGTCGTTTATTCGCGCGGTGTACGGCGTGGGGTATCGCTGGGAAGCGGATGCGTGCAGGATTGCTTAATATTTGCTTTAACGATGATTACCTGCCCAGGTAATCATCGTTCTTCATAACATTCACTTTCTAACAACACGCCTACCTGATTTGACAATTGCAAACTGTAATGTTTGATGTTAAAAACGAAATAAATCACTATATTACGGCTTCAAGAAATGCAAAATTTTATTGGTAATTTATTCATTATCATCACCACAGCTATAAGCGTTGCCAGCCTTTTTCTGGGGTTATTTGCTTATAATAAAAAAATGAAAACAAAAGCAATACAAAAAATAGAACTCCTCATACCTAAAAAAAACAGAATAACCAAGTTTTCCGAGCAATGGGTAAGCGCTTTTTTCCTGGCATTCGGTAATCATGCATTCTCAAAAAGGCAATTAATTACCATCCCGTTTTTATTGGTTTTATATTCCAGTATCTTATTTGTAGTTTGGTATCTCTGGGTGCTGACTTTTAGAAATCCTGAGCACATCATTCCTCAACATCTGCCATTGACCATTGAAGTTGCTTTACATGACTTTATTCATTTTGGCTTTTGGTACTCTTTACTGCTTGATGTGATGTCAATTTATCTTATCAGAGCTTACATTAACGCAGGTCTATCGAAAGGGTTTTCGTCTGTAAAATCGATCGTTTATTTTTCTTCAATTGTTCTGGGTGTTATGCTCTCATTTACACTTATCATCACCCATCTTAAAAATGCTTCGATTGAGGACCTCTATATCCAGCAAGGCCTGTATTTTGAAGACAGACCTGTAATGACATGGAACCCGCTGGAAGTGATACGTTCTTCACTGGATTTCATCGATAACGAAACCATGATTATCTTTACCTCAAAAGGGGCAATATCTAACTACTTCATTCCGCAGGCGATCATGTTTTACCTTTCCATGTTTACGCAATTGACGCTGCTTATTGTTTTCATCAGCTATATGATCACAAAAATACTGCATAACATCCGAACGGTTGCCATCTGGACAGTCAAGTATTCTGGAACGGCTACGATGAATGCCATTGGTTTCATTCTTATCGCCGGTATTATTCTACTGGCTTTAATATATTTGTGTTTGTATGTCATATCGCTAATGGTTTAAAGATACGAAGTATTATGTCATCTGAAAGGGGTGAGGCGCTTTACCTCCCCGCCCCGCAGCGCTACAATGCCCGCCCTTAAAGTGGGGGATCTCCCCTTACCGCTGCACCAGGTGCATGCGGATCTGACCTGTCATCAGAACGAGAACAAACATGTTTAAACCGGAACTTCTTTCCCCGGCGGGAACGCTGCAAAATATGCGTTACGCTTTCGCCTATGGTGCCGACGCCGTTTACGCGGGCCAGCCGCGCTACTCGCTGCGCGTGCGTAACAACGAATTCAACCACGAGAATCTTCAGCTCGGCATCAACGAAGCGCATGCCCTGGGCAAAAAATTCTACGTGGTGGTGAACATCGCGCCGCACAACGCCAAGCTGAAAACGTTCATTCGCGACCTGAAGCCGGTCGTGGAGATGGGGCCGGACGCGCTGATCATGTCGGACCCGGGTTTAATCATGCTGGTTCGGGAGAATTTCCCGGAGATGGACATTCACCTCTCAGTGCAGGCTAACGCCGTCAACTGGGCAACGGTGAAATTCTGGAAACAGATGGGGCTGACCCGCGTCATTCTGTCCCGCGAGCTGTCCCTCGAAGAGATCGAAGAGATCCGCACCCAGGTGCCGGATATGGAGATCGAAATCTTCGTTCACGGCGCGCTGTGCATGGCCTACTCCGGCCGCTGCCTGCTCTCTGGCTACATCAACAAGCGTGACCCGAACCAGGGTACCTGCACCAACGCCTGCCGCTGGGAATATAACGTTCAGGAAGGGAAAGAGGATGACATCGGTAACATCGTGCATAAACACGAGCCGATTCCGGTCACCAACGTTGAGCCAACGCTGGGAATTGGCGCGCCTACCGACAGCGTGTTTATGATCGAAGAAGCCAAACGTCCGGGTGAGTACATGACCGCCTTCGAAGACGAGCACGGCACCTACATCATGAACTCTAAAGATCTGCGCGCCATCGCGCACGTCGAGCGTTTAACCAAGATGGGCGTACACTCCCTGAAAATTGAAGGCCGCACCAAGTCTTACTACTACTGCGCCCGTACCGCACAGGTATATCGCAAAGCCATCGACGATGCCGCTGCCGGTAAACCGTTCGACACCAGCCTGCTGGAAACGCTGGAAGGTCTGGCGCATCGCGGCTATACCGAAGGT
This sequence comes from Enterobacter cloacae complex sp. GF14B, assembly GCF_004136805.1. NCBI lineage: Bacteria > Pseudomonadati > Pseudomonadota > Gammaproteobacteria > Enterobacterales > Enterobacteriaceae > Enterobacter > Enterobacter cloacae complex sp. GF14B. The sequence goes on along the minus strand of NZ_QFRV01000110.1, from coordinate 6,851 downwards.
TTCCTGCGTCGTCACACTCACGACGACTACCAGAACTACGAGCATGGCTATTCGATTTCCGAACGCCAGCAGTTTGTAGGCGACTTCACCGGCGAGCGTAAAGGCCCGCTGGCCGCCGTCGCCGTAAAAAACAAATTCACTAAAGGCGACAGCCTGGAGCTGATGACGCCGCAGGGCAACATGAACTTCCGACTGGAGCACCTGGAAAACAAAAAAGGTGAGGCGATTGAGGTCGCACCTGGCGACGGCCATGTGGTCTGGCTGCCGGTTCCTGAAGAGGTGGAGCTGGAGTTTGCGCTGCTGATGCGTAATTTTGAAGGTGAAAATACCCGAAATCCACACGGCAAATAGTCAATCAACGGGATTTTTTCACGCTGGGATAATTCTTAGAATCGGATCACATACCGCTTCGTTCAATACGGGTATTATCCCCCCGCTGAAAAACATAACCCATAAATGCTAGCTGTACCAGGAACCACCTCCTTAGCCTGCGTAATCTCCCTTACGCGGGCTTATTTTTTTTGTTAACTCCTGAAATTTTTCCCCCTGATAAATATGGCGTTGCATTGACCCGGGAAAGGTTTGTGTCAGCATTAGGCGTATCATCTAAGCAAATCGAACGAACAAAGGATCCTAATCACATTTTTTAATGGATTTGAGAGGGATGAACACTATTCGGAACATTCCTAATTTTAAGTGTTAACAGGACCTTTACTCTTGATTTATTAACAATCAACATTTCACACGGACGGAGAGATGAAGTGACATTCACAGGACAATTTTCAAAGGATCTTCCAGATTACGAACTCGCACGCAGTCTTGGTCTTGCCTCTGGCGGCGATATAAATTTCACAGCACTTGCAGGTCAACTGGACTGTAGCAGAAATTTTAGCCAGGCCGGGATTATCTACTCAGACGGTACACGTCAGTGGCTAGTACGGCCATCAAGAAGGATTGCGACACCAAACGAAAGCTCGGTTAGTCATGTAGTCATAACCAAAGTAAATGCCGCATTAGTTAACCCTGTTCAGGCAACAACGGCGACGATTAATTCCCCTTCCCTGGCAACTGAAATTGGTTCAACGGCAATTTCCTGCGGAGCCGCAATTCTTACTGTTGTACTTGCGGCAGGGGCCGGTATGGCTATACCTCTCACTGCAGGGTCTTCCGGTGCTATAGCCGCTGTGATTTTAGCCGGTGGTGTAGCAACTGGAATTCAATGTGCAAATGGGCTTGGCCGACTATCGTTGATTGCTATGAATCATGATGATTACGTTGCGTGGATGGATTCCCAGGAGTGGTATACAGCAACCAACACAGCCCTGGATGCGATTTCTCTTGCCGGGGCTGCTGCGGGTTTAAAAAGCGCTGCATTAACATATCGCCTTCTTAACCGTTCATCGTCTGAGAGTTTGCTCTCCTTATTACAAAAAATGAGCCGGGCCGACCGTACGCGATTAACAGAGGAGATTATTCGTATCCGCAATCCCGGCATCTCGAATTCAGGTGTAAAAGCAGCAATGAAGGCAGGCGTGTATCCCAAACGTTATCCGTCAGAAGCGTTGCAGTTGCTCTTACAGCGTGAGTTGCTGAATACCATTTCAAATTCTTCTGCCTTCGTTGGAAGTGCCATCTCAGGAAATATCAGAAATCCACAGAATGTTGCACTAACGGGTAAATACATTTTTGGTTTAATTCAGTCTTTTTCATTTACAGGAAGTTATTGACCCGTCCATGATGAAATACATTAAAGATAGCCTTGCATTAAGTGCTTTGGTTAAAAGTAAAATGGCGACCGATGATCTCAACCAGCTTGAAACATTAAAAGAACAGTTAAAAGATCGGTTCGGCGTTCCTGTGGGCGTCCATATGACAGGAATTCCTTTGGCAGTGAGCACGTTACTGGCTATTTTTTGCTACGCCATGCTGCAAGTGTCCCTCTGGTTGTTGCTGTTTCGCTGGCTCGGCTTACCCGAATTTAAGGTTATGATGGGAGTATTCATTGCAGCGATTGTGTATTGTCTGGTAGTGATGAGCACGATGTTTCTGACTACACGAGGTTCTTTACCTGGATATAAACTGCATATTTTCGTCATTACGCTGACAGGCATAATGAGCATCATTTATTTCATCTGGACGGGGATTTCGCTTTTATTCGGCCCTGTTGAGAACTACACACCGCAAATAACCTCTTTGCTGGGGCTGGGATGTTTCTTTCTGAACATTATGTGGATGAATTCATCGATTTTTTACCGCTCCATTGCGCTAACGCTACATAATCGGGTCTGGCGTAAGCAGCTCAAAATCGAGGCAAGGCCAATGTCACACCTCAAACGTTGACCACAATAGTCAATTGAGCGGCAGTAGTATGCACTGTAAGCGCTACGGGGTTCTTTAGTCGATTTCAAAGCCCTTACGCGGGCTTATTTTTTGCCTTTCATCCTGTTCTTACCCGCTTTTTCCCTCTCTGGGATACACTCTTTCTATAGCTAAAAAAGGGAGCAACCCGGATGGCAACCTATCCAGACAGTTTATTAATTCTTAACGGCAAGAGTGCAGGCAACGATCTGCTGCGCCAGGCGATTACCGAATTGCGTGAAGATGGCGCGCGCATTCACGTGCGGGTGACCTTTGAAAAAGGCGATGCGGCGCGCTATATCGATGAAGGTATCAGGTTAGGCGCTGAGACCATCATTTCCGGCGGCGGCGACGGAACGATCAACGAGATCGCCGGTGCGCTCATTGACCTCAACGCCGCAGCTCGCCCGGCGATGGGGATTTTACCGCTCGGTACCGCCAACGATTTTGCCACCAGCGCCGGTATACCTGAGGATTTAGGCAAAGCACTGCAACTGGCTATCCTCGGGAAAGCGACCGCCGTCGATATTGCGCAGGTGAATGAAAGAACCTGCTTTATCAATATGGCAACGGGCGGTTTCGGCACGCGGATCACCAGCGAAACACCGGAAAAACTGAAAGCCGCGCTGGGCGGCGTCTCGTATCTCATTCACGGCCTAATGCGCATGGACACCCTCAAGCCCGACAGCTGTGAAATTCACGGTGAGAACTTCCACTGGCAGGGCGACGCGCTGGTGATTGGTATCGGCAACGGGCGGCAGGCGGGGGGCGGTCAACAGCTTTGCCCGGAAGCATTGATCAACGACGGTCAATTACAGCTGCGTATTTTTACCGGCGACGGGCTGCTGCCTGCGCTGTTTACGACGCTGACGCAGCCAGAGGAGAGCCCCAATATCATCGACGGGAAATCCGCGTGGTTTGAAGTGATCGCCCCACACGGCATGACCTTTAACCTCGACGGAGAGCCGCTCAGCGGCGAGCGATTCCGCATTGAGGTGTTGCCCGGGGCGTTGCAGTGCCGATTGCCGCCGGACTGCGTGCTGTTGCGCTGATTTTTTACAGCGTGCGCGATAATGCCCTCTCCCCACAGGGCTGAGGGTTCCCCAGTAATTTGAAAGCAAAAGCTATAACATTGCCTCAGAATCACTGAGGGCTTTCAGCGATGCCTCGGTCCGGCTGTAAATCGCTGAGGCGTTTCCTGTAGGCCGGGGCGAGGCGCAGGGATGCGCCGAGAGGGCGGGCTGTACAGGGATGTTACTTCCGCCCGTCCCCCGATAAGCCGGAAGGAATAAGCCGAAGGGACCGCGAAGCGGCGATTTACCGCCGGGAGCCCGGGTCGCCAGGGTGGTGGCGACTGAGCCCCCCTCTCCCTCAAGGGAGAGGGGGCCGTTTGTGCAGGCATTATTTTGTGAGGAACCCTCAGCCCACGGGGGAGAGGGATACGGTGGCGTCAGGCAATCGTGACTTTACTGTCCAGATAGACATCCTGAACCGCATTAATCAGCTTCACGCCGTCGGCCATGGATTTTTTAAACGCCTTACGGCCCAGGATCAGCCCCATACCGCCCGCACGTTTGTTAATGACCGCCGTGCGCACCGCGTCGGTCAGGTCGGTTTCACCGCCTGCCGCACCGCCGGAGTTAATCAGCCCGGCGCGGCCCATGTAGCAGTTCGCCAGCTGGTAGCGCACCAGATCGATCGGGTTGTCGCTGGTCAGCTTGCTGTACACGCGGTCGTCGGTATAGCCAAAGTTCACCGCTTTATAGCCGCCGTTATTCTCGGCCATTTTCTGCTTCACGATGTCCGCGCCGATGGTTGCCGCCAGGTGGTTTGCCTGACCGGTCAGATCCGCTGATACGTGGTAATCCACGCCGTCTTTCTTGAATGACGCGTTACGCAGATAGGCCCACAGCACGGTTACCATGCCCAGCTCGTGGGCACGCTCGAACGCCGCGGAGATTTCTTCAATCTGACGTCGCGACTGTTCAGAGCCGAAATAGATGGTTGCCCCGACCGCCACCGCGCCCATATTGAACGCCTGCTCGACGCTGGCGTACAGCGTCTGGTCATATTCGGTTGGGTAGCTCAGGGTTTCGTTGTGGTTCAGCTTGACGAGGAACGGAATGCGGTGAGCATAGCGGCGAGAAACGGAGGCCAGCACGCCATACGTCGATGCCACACAGTTACACCCTGCTTCAATCGCCAGCTCGACAATGTTTTTCGGGTCAAAGTAGAGCGGGTTAGCAGCAAACGACGCTCCCGCCGAGTGCTCTACGCCCTGGTCAACGGGCAGAATGGAGAGATAGCCGGTCCCGCCCAGACGGCCGGTATTGTAAAGCGTCTGCATGTTTCGCAGTACGGCAGGCGGACGGTTGTTGTCGACCATGACCCGGTCTACGTAATCATGGCCAGGCAGATAAAGCTGGTCGGCTGGAATGGTCATACAACGATGCTGTAAAAGGCTGTCGGCGTCTTTGCCAAGCAGCTGCGCAATATCAGTCATAGTGATGCTCCCGTAAGTCCGACATGATGTCGGAGCGTGTGATCCAAGCCCACGTTTTTGCAGGCAGACTAAGCCTGGTACCGACTTAACCTATTTTCCACCATTTGCAACTTTTTTAAGCACAATCTGCTGGCTCGTTTCGTGTACAACATTTTTGTTACACTGATCAAACAATCGCCTTAAAGGTATTTAAAAGGTATTATCACATGGTATGTTACATGCGTACCTCTGACATGCAGGATTAAAAAATGAAAACGAAAGTCCAACTGTCATTCATGATGTTCGTTGAATGGTTTATCTGGGGCGCATGGTTTGTGCCGCTGTGGCTGTGGTTGAGTAAGAGCGGGTTCACCGCCGGGGAAATTGGCTGGTCGTATGCCTGTACCGCGATTGCCGCGATCCTCTCTCCTATCCTGGTCGGCTCGCTGACGGACCGTTTCTTCGCCGCTCAGAAAGTGCTGGCCGTGCTGATGTTCGCTGGCGCGATTCTGATGTATTTCGCAGCGCAGCAAACCCAGTTCAGCACCTTCTTCCCGCTGCTGCTGGCCTACTCCCTGACCTATATGCCGACCATCGCGCTGACCAACAGCATCGCCTTCGCGAACGTCGATGACGTAGAGGCTGATTTCCCGCGCATCCGCGTGATGGGCACCATCGGCTGGATTGCCTCCGGCCTGGCGTGCGGCTTCCTGCCGCAGATGATGGGCTATAGCGACATCTCTGACACCAATATCCCGCTGCTTATGACCGCTGCCAGCTCCCTTCTGCTTGGCGTCTTCGCGCTGTTCCTGCCGAATACCCCGCCGAAGAGTACCGGCAAGCTGGATTTCAAAGTGATGCTGGGGCTGGATGCGCTGATCCTGTTGCGCGATAAAAACTTCCTGGTGTTCTTCTTCTGCTCGTTCCTGTTCGCCATGCCGCTGGCCTTCTACTACATCTTTGCCAACGGCTATCTCACCGAAGTGGGGATGAAAAACGCCACCGGCTGGATGACCCTCGGCCAGTTCTCTGAAATCTTCTTCATGCTCGCTCTGCCGTTCTTTACCAAACGCTTTGGTATTAAGAAGGTCTTGCTGCTGGGTCTGATCACCGCCGCCATTCGCTACGGTTTCTTTGTTTACGGCGGCGCCGAGCAATACTTCACCTACGCCCTGCTGTTCCTCGGCATTCTGCTGCACGGCGTAAGCTATGACTTCTATTACGTCACCGCGTACATCTACGTGGATAAAAAAGCGCCCGTGCATATGCGCAACGCGGCGCAGGGCTTGATCACGCTGTGCTGTCAGGGCTTTGGTAGCCTGCTGGGTTACCGTCTCGGCGGCGTGATGATGGAAAAAATGTTCGCATATAAAGAGCCGGTGAATGGGCTGACCTTCAACTGGGCCGGAATGTGGACGTTTGGTGCAATCATGATTGTGGTGATTGCCGTGCTGTTTATGCTGTTTTTCCGCGAATCGGATAAAGAGATCACCGCAATTGAGGTGGTTGATGGCGATACCGCGCTGACACGAGGGGAAGTTAAATGAAACAAGACCGTATTCTCGGTGCTCTTTACGGGCAGGCGTTAGGGGATGCGATGGGAATGCCGTCGGAGCTCTGGCCGCGCAAGCGGGTGAAAGCGCACTTCGGCTGGATCGACCGTTTCTTACCCGGCCCGGCTGAGAATAATGCCGCCTGTTACTTTAAGCAGGCCGAATTTACGGATGATACGTCGATGGCGCTGTGCCTGGCCGATGCGATTATCGAATGCGAGGGGGAAATTAACCCTGACGTTATCGGTAAGCATATTCTGGACTGGGCGCTGGATTTTGACGCGTTCAATAAGAATGTACTCGGCCCGACCTCCAAAATTGCCCTGAACGCCATCCGTGACGGCAAGCCGGTGAGCCAGCTGGAGAACAACGGCGTCACCAACGGTGCGGCGATGCGCGCCTCCCCGCTGGGATGCCTGCTGCCGGCCACGCGTCTGGCGCACTTTGTGGAACAGGTT
>NZ_QFRV01000109.1:0-10908 GCF_004136805.1 Enterobacter cloacae complex sp. GF14B | reverse complement strand
CAATGCCGGTGAACCCGCCCTCAAACGGCGCCAGCCATTTCTCCGGCGCGCCCTGTGCCCGGGCGCGGGCAAACTCTCGCGAAAGGGTGGCGTCATCGGGCAGTCCCATACGGCTTTCAGCGTCGACCACGTCGCGACCCATCGCCAGCTCGTAACCCAGTGAGGCGAGGATCTCCGCCACTTTTGCCGCAGTGCGAAACTCCACCCAACCGGATTCCGCGAAATGGTGGAAATCGCGACGCCATGCGCTCATTTGTGGGGCTAATGTCTGGATGTACTGCGCCAGTGCGTTCATATCTTTTCCTGTCATCATTAAAATATGTGAACTGCTTCACGCTGTGATAGTTTTTACTTATCACTAATCGTTTTTTCACAGTTTTAACCGTTCAGGAATTACCCTCGCACATCCGTTTCCATTAAAGTAGATGACAGTTTCTTTACTCTGATAAACAACGGTTATCGGTTGCGTTATGTCATTTCAGATTAAATTTCATCAAATCAGGGCGTTTGTCGAGGTGGCGCGTCAGGGCAGCATTCGCGGCGCCAGCCGGACGCTTAATCTTTCGCAGCCCGCGCTGACCAAATCCATTAAAGAGCTGGAGGAGGGTATGGCGGCCCAGCTATTTGTGCGCCGGAGTAAAGGCGTCGCGCTGACCGAGTGCGGGGAAGGGTTTTATCACCGCGCTAATTTGATTCTGGAAGAGCTGCGTGCAGCGCAGGATGACATCCGCCAGCGACAGGGCGAGCTTGCCGGACAGATCAATATTGGGATGGGAGCCAGCATTTCACGCAGCCTGATGCCAGCCGTCATTACGCGTTTTCATGCGCAGCATCCTCAGGTCAACGTCCGGATTATGGAAGGCCAGCTGGTGTCGATGATTAATGAATTACGTCAGGGTGAGCTGGACTTTACCATCAATACCTATTATCAGGGGCCGTACGATCACGAATTTACGTTTGAAAAGCTGTTCGAAAAGCCTTTTGCCGTATTTTGTCGGGCAGGACATCCGGCGACAGGGGCGACCTCAATTAATGAGCTTCTGCAATATAACTGGACGATGCCTACGCCCCGGGGAAGTTATTATAAGCAGTTGCAGGATACTTTTAACCATCGCTCTCAAATACCGCGAATTGGCGTTGTCTGTGAGACCTTTTCCTCCTGTATTAGCCTCGTCGCACAAAGCGATTTCATCAGCATTTTACCGCAGGAGCTGGGCTGCGATCCGCTTCTGGCGCACCGTCTGATAATGCTGCCGGTTGTCGAAACCCTGCCTAAAGCGGCATATTATTTAATTCAGCGTCGTGATTCTCGCCAGACACCGCTTGCCGAATCATTAATCACGCAGTTTCGAAGAGAGGCCAGAAAATTAATTTAATAAAAATAACAACAATAAAAAATAGAGTCTGCCCGACATCAGACAGACTCCACAGAACACACAGTCGTGCATCCTTTCGCGGATCCTACATGCATTATCCATTGGGCAGGTTTATTAAGTTATAACAGCTTTTTCTTAAAAGAGAAGGACGTTGAGTGATTGATTTCACGATTTTTTAACGTAATTTATTTAATTAATTACGGCTGAAATTTAAGTTAATGTTAGATTAAATTCATTGCGTCTGCGATTATCTGTTCGTTAAGCCATTATTTGAACCCGTGCCCGGGTGATTGAGACCCGCAACGGGCGCAGGTATAGTACATCACTCAGATGTAGCCGGAGGATTTCCATGAACCCTGACGACAAATCACTTTTTCTTGACGCCATGGAGGATGTCCAGCCGCTCAAACGCTGCACGGATATTCACTGGCAGCAGAGCCGCAACACGCGGGCGCGTCAGGAAATAGATACTGAGCAGCTCGATAACTTTCTGACGCTGGGGTTTCTGGAACTGTTGCCCCTTGACGAGCCGCTGATGTTCCAGCGTGAAGGGGTACAGCAGGGGGTATTTGATAAGCTGCGTTCCGGCAAATATTCCCGTCAGGCCAGCTTAACGCTGTTACGCCAGCCTGCGGAGCAATGCCGCCAGCTGGTCTATTCCTTTATTCGCCAGGCCGGACGTGACGGGCTACGCAACCTGATCATCGTGCATGGTAAAGGGCGTGAACAGCAGTCGCACCCTAACGTAGTGCGCAGCTATCTTGCGCGCTGGCTGACCGAGTTCGACGAAGTACAGGCCTTTTGCGAAGCGCAGCCGCATCACGGCGGCAGCGGAGCATGCTATGTCTCGTTGCGTAAGTCAGAGGATGCGAAGCGAGATAACTGGGAACGCCACGCCAAGCGCAGCCGCTAATCAGGCAGGCGGGCGATATGCCCGCCTGTCACTCAGAAGGTTTCCCAGTTCGCGTCAGCTGTATTCGCGCCTGCCGCTGACGGGCGCAGCAGTACGGGCGTTTTCACGTTTTTAGGGCGAGCCGCCGGCGATGCCTGAGCGTTCAGCCGGAATGCCGCCACGGCCTGACGCAGCTGTTCAGACTGATCTTCCAGCGCCGCCGCCGCCGTTGCCGACTCCTGTACCAGCGCGGCGTTTTGCTGCGTGACGCTGTCCATCTGCGAGACCGCCAGGCTGACCTGCTCTATACCGCGGCTCTGCTCGTCAGACGCCGAGGAAATCTCAGCCATAATATCAGTTACGCGCGTCACGGCCTCGACGATCTCTTTCATGGTCGCACCCGCCTCGCTCACCTGTTCCGAGCCGGTATTCACCCGGCTGACAGAGTTCTCGATAAGCCCTTTGATCTCTTTTGCCGCCTGCGCGCTGCGGCTGGCCAGCGTCCGTACTTCACCTGCCACGACCGCAAAGCCGCGACCTTGTTCCCCGGCACGGGCGGCTTCAACCGCCGCGTTGAGCGCCAGAATATTAGTCTGGAAGGCAATGCTATCGATAACGCCGGTGATATGCGCAATTTGCTGAGAACTGTCGGCAATGTCATTCATGGTACGCACCACGTTATCCACCACCTGACCGCCGCGTGCGGCGGTTTCAGACGCATTCTTCGCCAGCAGCGTCGCCTGGCGGGCGTTATCCGAGTTCTGTTTCACCGTGGCTGTCAGCTCTTCCATGCTGGCGGCGGTCTCTTCCAGCGAGGCTGCCTGCTGCTCGGTTCGGGCGGAAAGGTCGTTACTTCCGGCGGCAATTTCTCCTGCGCCCGTGTAGATAGAATCTGTGCTGCCGCGCACGGCGCTGACGGTGCTCACCAGCGACTGCTGCATCTCGTGCAGACCAGCAGCCAGCTGGCCCATCTCGTTGCGCCCGGTAATCGCGACATTTTGCGTTAGATCGCCGCTCGCGATGGTGCGAATATGGTTCATGATGGCGTTGAGCGGTTTCAGGAGCAGGTGCTGTAAACCCTGCCAAATCACCACCAGCACGGCGATCACGGTCAGGAAGATCGCCGCCAGCGTCCACTGCATCTGGGTAAAGCTGCTCTGGTTCTCTTCGGCGGCGGCTTTCAGCAGAACGTTGTTTTCAGCGCGCCAGCGGGTATAGACCGCCTCCATCTCATCCTGCGCCTGCTGGGCGTCCAGGTCGCCATAGGCCTGATAGTTATCTGCGCGCAGATACTCAATGGACAAGCGCATCACCTCGTGCATTTGCTTCCAGGCTTTCTGCATCTCTTCGGTGAGCGCGGCATTCTGGCCCTTCACCTGCGGAATAACCAGCCAGTTTTTGTAATAGTCTTCGGCTTTGGCCAGCGAACCGTTGGCGGTGCCCAGCAGCGTGTTGATCGCCGCGAGAGAGGCCGGATCGCGCTGGTTTTTCAGGTAGCGGATCGCCACGCGGGTAACGGTAACGCGCGTTTTCACCAGCGTGTTAACGCTGTCGCTCAGGCTTTCCTGTTGGGCATTGAGTAACCCGGAGTTCTGAAAGTTGTGACGATCGTTGTTAACGGCAGAGTAGAACAACCCTCCCGTGACAACTTGCAGCAGACAGAATATGGTGAGGGCAAAGATAATACCGGTAATCACGTGCAGATTTTTCAGCATGGCGGTCATCCGTAAGAGAAGAGGCAGGGTTACATCAATACTATCGTCGTAGCGAATTTAAACTTTAATTTTACTATTGCTTAACTAATGGTTTCGTTGCGGAACCTGTTGTAAATCCGGATCATTTTTTATGAGGAAGGTCAGCATGAGCAGCATAGATAAAAGCGGAACGTTCACGCTCGGAACGCGTACGGTTAAACGATTTGGCTATGGCGCGATGCAGCTTGCCGGGCCTGGCGTTTTTGGTCCGCCAAAAGATAAAAATGCGGCGCTGGCAGTGCTGCGTGAAGCGGTGGCGTTGGGTGTGAATCACATTGATACCAGCGATTTTTACGGACCTCATGTGACCAACCAGCTTATCTGCGAGGCGCTTCATCCGTACCGGGACGACCTTACGATTGTGACCAAGATCGGAGCCCGACGCGGCGAGGATGCCTCCTGGCTGCCGGCGTTTTCCGCGCAGGAGCTGACGCAGGCGGTGCATGATAACCTGCGTAACCTGAAGCGGGATGTGCTGGACGTGGTTAACCTGCGGATCATGTTTAGCGCCCACGGACCGGCGGAAGGCTCGATTGCCGCGCCGCTGAGCACCCTTGCGGAGCTGCAACAGCAGGGGCTGGTTCGTCATATTGGGCTGAGCAACGTCACCGCTTCGCAGGTTGCTGAAGCGCAGAAGATGGTTTCCGTGGTGTGCGTACAGAACATGTACAACGTTGTGAATCGCGGTGACGATGCGCTGGTTGATTCGCTGGCGCAGCAGGGGATTGCCTGGGTGCCGTTCTTCCCGCTGGGTGGTTTCACGCCACTGCAATCTTCCGGACTACAGGCGGTGGCGGATTCACTGGGCGCGACGCCGATGCAGGTGGCGCTGGCATGGCTGCTGCAACGCTCGCCAAATATCCTCTTGATCCCGGGAACCTCATCGGTGGCGCATCTGCGTGAAAACCTGGCGGCAGTCGATCTGGTATTGCCGCCTGAGGCGCTGGAGACGTTAAATTCTCTGGTGGGGTAATCCCGATACCAGCAAAAGCCCGGAGGATTTTTCGGGCTTTTGCTGTTTATGATCCAATCTGACTTCTTTGGCGGTGAAGCGCTAACGCTTCTGCCACGATTTCCTGCTTACTTTTCCGTGTTTCATACGCAGTAATGCGGATGTACTCCATCAGCGCAGGATCGATGCGCGCACTTAACATCCTGAGTTCGGCCTCCTTTGCGACACCGCGAGCAACACGCTTATCGGGATAATCACGGGCGGGCATAGAAAACGTCCTCCAAAAATTGTCTTGTTAATTTGTGCTGTAAAATATGCGCTAGTCTAAATATAAAGTCAACGTATAGTGTATGTGGAGTGATTTGTGGTTACTTTGTTTTGTTTTTATAGTCATGTGAAAGTCATTGCGTAGTGAAGTTTTATGACGCGTTACGCTTGTCTGTGCGTAAAAATTTACAAAACAAATAATCTTCATTGCTATAGGGGGTTATAAGCGAAGCGGTTAAGGCGTAGCCAGCCGCTTACGCTGACATGGCTTGATCGATACCTCAGTTAAAACTACTGTATATAAAAACAGTATGGAGGTGTTTATCATGATCTTTTTCAGACCCGCAGAGTTGCGTGAAATCGTTGCTATTCCACTTTTCAGCGACTTAGTACAGTGCGGCTTCCCCAGCCCGGCAGCGGATTATGTAGAGCGGCGTATCGATTTAAACGAGTTATTAGTCGCCCATCCCAGCTCCACTTACTTTGTCAAAGCCGCCGGTGACTCGATGATAGAAGGGGGGATCAATAACGGTGATTTGCTGGTGGTGGACAGTTCCCGCAAGCCTGAGCATGGCGATATCGTGATTGCGGCGGTAGAGGGCGAATTTACCGTGAAGCGCCTCCAGCTGCGTCCCAATATTCAACTCAACCCCATGAACAGCGCCTATTCACCGATTATTGTCGGCAGCGACGATACGCTCGATATCTTTGGTGTAGTGACGTATATCGTGAAATCCGCGAGCTGATCGTGTTTGTGAAGCTTAATTAATAGGCAATAAGTTAATTCTCATCATGCAAAAATCTTACGGCACCTGGGCTGTCTTGTCGGCAAACCTGATATTCATCGCATAAGCCGGAACTTGCTGGTCAAATATTCTGGTATTGGCGAATTACAGAGTGATATCCCATTTTTTTTTATTTTGTTATGTTCCTGCACTTTAGTGAGTTTTCTTTTCTTCCGACAGAATACATTTTGTCTACATTATAATTTTAATTTATGATTCGCACACGAACAATTGATGTTACGCAGGGTTTTAGCATCGTGGCAGTCAATAAAACCCTGCTGTTATAAAGTAATCAGGAGATTCATTTTTATGTCAGACAATAATCCCCGCTCATCCGGCTGGTTAGGCCCGTGGTGCCTGCTGGTGGGTGTGATACTTCTTGTAACGGGGCTCTTTTTTGCTATCGGCGGTTTTAAACTGGTTTCCCTGGGGGGGAGTTGGTATTTTCTCATCGCCGGGGTTATCACTCTGCTCTCTGCGATTCAGTTCTTCCGCCGCAAGTCCTCTGCCGTGGGGCTGTTTGCCCTGGTGTTTCTTGGCACCCTGATTTGGGCATTTTTCGATGCCGGGCTCGACTTCTGGCCGCTGGTTTCCCGTTTAATGGTACCCGCCGGGCTGATGGTGCTGGCAGCTGCCACCTGGCCTGCATTGCGTAAACGTGAAGGAAAACCGTCCTGCGCAAAAGGGGCCCTGGGGGGCTGCGCGGTCCTTATTATTGCCATGGGCGTCACCTTTGTTCAGATGTTTCAACCCCATCCGACCGTGCCGTTTAGCGGTGAAAAACGTCCGCTGGTACCGGTAAAAGATGATGCGAAACAGCAGAACTGGGATCACTACGGTAATACGGCCGGCGGTAGTCGCTTTGTGGCGCTGGACCAGATAACCCGTGACAACGTGAAAAACCTGAAACCGGTCTGGACCTACCATACCGGTGACGTACCGGAAAGTCCGGACGGCAATGGCGCAGAAGATCAGCAAACGCCGCTACAGGTTGGCGATCGTGTCTTCCTCTGTACGCCGCATAACAACGTGATCGCCGTGGATGCCGATAGTGGGAAAGAGATCTGGAAAGCGGAAATCAACGCCAAATCTGCAATCTGGATGCGCTGCCGTGGCCTGGCATACTTTGATGCCACCAAACCGCTGGCACAGCCAACGGTAGCGGGCTCCACGCCGGTTTTGCCAGCGCAGGTCGCACCGGGCGCTGCATGCCAGCGCCGTATCCTGATGAATACTATTGACGGTAAGCTGATCGCGTTAGACGCCGATAACGGCAAATTCTGCCCGGACTTCGGTACTAACGGCAGCGTTAACCTGCATGAAGGGATGGGCGACGCGTCAGATCCCACCTACGTGCTGACGTCGGCCCCGACGCTGGCGGGTACGACGGTTGTCGTTGGTGGCCGCGTTGCGGATAACGTCAGCACCGATATGCCGGGAGGCGTTATACGTGGTTATGACGTGATCACCGGCCAGCTGCGCTGGGCGTTCGACCCGCGTAATCCGGATCCGAACTATGTTCTGAAGCCGGGCGAACACTACAAACGTAGCTCTGCAAACTCCTGGGCCCCTATGTCCTGGGATGCGTCGATGAATACCGTGTTTATCCCGATGGGGAGTTCCTCCGTCGACCTGTGGGGCGCTGACCGTATTCCGGAAGATCATAAATACGCCACCTCAATCCTCGCGCTGGATGCGACTACCGGGAAAGAGAAGTGGGTATACCAGACCGTGCATAACGACCTCTGGGATTTCGATATCCCGATGCAGCCGAGCCTGGTTGATTTCCCGACAAAAGAGGGCAACAAGCCCGCGGTGGTGGTGGGCACCAAAGCGGGGCAAATTTATGTTCTTGATCGCCTGACGGGTAAACCGCTCACTGAAGTGAAAGAGGTTCCGGTAAAACCAGCGGATATTCCACGTGAACAGTACCCGGCAACGCAGCCGCGCTCTGTGGGGATGCCGCAGATTGGCGCGGAAACCCTGAAAGAATCGGATATGTGGGGGGCGACGCCGTTTGACCAGCTGGCCTGTCGTATCAGCTTCAAATCAATGCGTTATGACGGTCTGTACACGATGCCGGGGACCGATATTTCCCTGAGCTTCCCGGGCTCGCTGGGGGGAATGAACTGGGGTAGTCTGTCCACGGATCCGAACAACCAGTACATCTTCGTCAACGACATGCGTCTGGGTCTGTGGGTCCAGCTGATTAAACAAGATCCGCAAAGCGCAGTGGCAAACACGGGCGGTGAAGCCGTGAACGCCGGTATGGGCGCTGTTCCGATGAAAGGAACGCCGTATTCGGTCAACAAAAACCGTTTCATGTCACCGCTGGGTATTCCGTGCCAGAAACCACCGTTTGGCTCTCTCTCTGCGATTGACCTGAAAACACAGAAAATCGTCTGGCAGGTGCCGGTCGGTACCGTTCAGGATACCGGTCCGTTTGGGGTAAAAATGCGTATGCAGATGCCTGTCGGTATGCCGACGCTGGGCGGTACGCTGGCCACGCAGGGCGGTCTGGTCTTCATTGCGGGAACCCAGGATTACTACCTGCGCGCCTTTGATTCCTCTACGGGGGAAGAAGTGTGGAAAGCGCGTCTCCCGGTGGGTAGCCAGGGCGGACCTATCAGCTATGTATCACCGAAAACCGGCAAACAGTACATTCTGATCTCTGCCGGCGGTGCACGCCAGTCGCCGGATCGTGGTGACTACGTGATTGCCTACGCGCTGGATAAATAACAGCGAAATAAGCAGCCTGGCCCCGTCGTAGTACGGGGCTTTTTTTTGACTAAAAACCACGCACAGGAAGAAAGCTGCGGTTCCGGTCAGCCCGTGAAAAGCACCCGCCAGCGACGGCGAGTCATCTCGCGCCATAGCGCGACTATCTCGTCAGGTTGCAGGGCATCAATAGCCTGCGGCGTTAACACCGGCAAACCATAGCGCTGGCGCAGGGCGGCCACTGCCGTGGCGCTGGCATCCATCGGTGAGCGGATCTGCGTCGCCAGCTGCTGTCGCAATAGGCTGAACTCGGATTCATCGCACAGCGTCAGCTCTCGCAAAAATCGTTTGCAGCAACCCAACAGGTTCACGGGAGAACGATCAGGCGACTGTAACGCCAGCAGCAGGCCATCGCGATCGGCAATACGCTGATAACGACAGCTGACCACGTAGCCAATCTGCTGTTCCACGCGCAGGCGCTGGAAAAATCGCGGTTCGCAGCATAACGCCAGCAGCCGCAGCGCGGCGAGCGACGCACCCGGCGGCAGGGGAATAAACACCAGCAGCGCCGAATCCGCGCTGGCGTGCGGAATGTGTTCGACCCCGCCGGGACAATCGCTTAACGGCAACGGCTTAGCGTTAACCGGCGCCCGGAGCAGGCCAAGCTGCCGGGCTAACCCGTGCGCGTGTCCGGCGCTGCCGCCAGCTAACGCCGCCAGCCAGCCATTCCGTGACGGTTCCGATGCCAGTCGTTCAGGCAATTGCTTAAGCAACTGACGGATCGCAATGCCATCTGGCGCAGGCGTAATAGCCGGTGTGGGGCGGGAGAGGCGATCGATTATCGCCCCGATGATGGGTTCCGCCATCACCACGGCGTCAGGAAGCCGCAGGGTTAGCTGCCAGCTACCGTCAACCGTTTGCCACTCGCCGCTGCCGCCGATATGGCGCATTTCAGCCAGAAGAGGGCGTAATTGTTTGCCGATCGCCACCCCCTGTGACTCGCTTACGCGCGAATAAAAAGGCTTGCGGAGGATCAACGTCGGCGGTTGTGCCTGCGCCGGTAAATGCAGCAGCGGAACGGCTTCTGGCGTCAGGGCTGGGGCAGAATATTGGGCAGCCTGCGGGTAGAAGGAAAACGCGATGGGGCTCTCATCCGCAACCGGCTGGCGACGCCAGTGGCTAAGCGGCAGGGCAAATCCCTGGCTGGAAATTGTCCCGGCGGCTTCCATTTTTTTGCAGGCCAGATATGAGGTGGGCGCCGCCAGTAAGTCGGCACAGAAGGCGGAAAAATCAACCGGCGCCGCGCCGGGCGCAAAACCAAACGCCCGCTGGCGAAGCTGGTCAAGGGCCGACAGGGCGCTAAAGCGCTGCTGTGCCAGCCGATAATAATGCCGCTGTTGCTCTTGCGTCGTTTGCTGTAGGGCCCGCAGCCAGCGCGTGATTTGCGCGTCTATGGCCTCGGGCCGTTCGCCGTCAAGCGTTAGCGCCAGCCAGCCGTAATCGTCATCCTGATAAAGCCAGTCCAGCGATACCTCTTCTGCCAGCCCGCGCGCCCGCAGCCCGTCAATCAGGCTTCCGGGGGCCTCATCCAGCAAAAATTCCCGAAGCAAGGTGACGTTGTCACTTTTTCGGATCAACGGACAGCGCCACAGCGCGGGTCGCTCCGTCACTGCCAGCTGATAATATGCTTCAGCGCTAAGGCGTAACGGGGGGGCGGCTTCAGGCACGCCACCTGAAGCAAAACCTGTCGAAAACGTATGGGCAAGCTCGGCTAACGCATCCAGCGTTTGCGGTCCCTGTAGCCACAACTGCAGGTGTCCGGCCACATAATAGCGGCGATGAAAGTCGCGCAACGCGGCGTGCAGCGATCCCGTGTCTTGCCCCAGAGAATCATGGCTACCCACCTGAAAACGGCGAAAAACCTCCGGTTGTTCCATCGCGTGGCGCGCCGCGGCTTCGCGCCGGGCGGCATCATGCTGCTGGATAAGCCGGTTTTCCGCATCAATGACCGCCACTTCGCGCTGGATGTCCTGCCGGGAAAGCAGCGGCGCCTGCAACATATCCCGCAGTCGCGCGACGCCGTCGGACAGGTTATCGGCGGCAACGTCGAAGAAAAAAGCGCTGTGGCGAGCCAGCGTGGTGGCATTGACGTTGCCGCCCTGGC
>NZ_QFRV01000107.1:0-9956 GCF_004136805.1 Enterobacter cloacae complex sp. GF14B | reverse complement strand
CGCTGACGCACACCATCGCCCACCGGGTGGGTCGCTATCTGGAACGGCAAGGCCTGCTGGAACGGGATGTCGAAAACAGCTATCTGGCCTCGGATGCGGTGGATGACGACCCGATGACACCCCTGCTGGGGCACTCGATCACTTACCGTATCGCTGTCGGTTCACAGGCGGGGCGAAAGGTGTTCACTTTGCAAACTCTGCCGACCAGTGGTGATCCGTTCGGTGACGGGATTGGCAAGGTAGCCGGGTCCAGCCTGCACGCCGGCGTGGCGGCCAGGGCCGATGAACGCAAGAAGCTCGAACGGCTGTGCCGGTACATCAGCCGCCCGGCGGTATCCGAGAAGCGGCTGTCGTTAACACGAGGCGGCAACGTGCGCTACCAGCTCAAGACGCCGTACCGGGACGGCACCACGCACGTCATTTTCGAACCATTGGATTTCATTGCAAGGCTGGCCGCCCTGGTACCGAAGCCCAGAGTCAACCTAACCCGCTTCCACGGGGTGTTCGCACCCAACAGTCGGCACCGGGCGTTGGTCACGCCGGCAAAACGGGGCAGGGGCAACAAGGTCAGGGTGGCTGATGAACCGGCAACACCAGCACAACGGCGAGCGTCGATGACATGGGCGCAACGGCTCAAGCGTGTTTTCAATATCGACATCGAGACCTGCAGCGGCTGCGGCGGCGCCATGAAAGTCATCGCCTGCATTGAAGACCCTATAGTGATCAAGCAGATCCTTGATCACCTGAAGCACAAAGCCGAAACCAGCGGGACCAGGGCGTTACCCGAAAGCCGGGCGCCACCGGCTGAGCTGCTCCTGGGTCTGTTTGACTGACGAGCCTGAAGGCCAACGATACCAATCAAAATGCTGCGTTCACAGCGCCGCGGCAGGGATCCGCCGTGCTGGTTGTCGGAAAAGGAGCCGCTAGTGGGAAAGAGGAGGGTAAATTTTCAGCGTTGCTGGCTCCCCGTCAGCCGGATTGGGTTGCATCGCAGGGGTGTCGAAAGAGTCAACTGCGGTCCAAAGCTGTTGGACTTGGGTGAAAAGGGCGTTTATTCTTCCTATACGTGCCGCGTTCCAGGCGGCGACTATGAGGGCTATGTCGATGCCCATGTGCGCCGGCTGGAGGCGCTACGCCGGGCCGGTATCGTCGAGCGGATCGACGCCGACCAATGGCGCATCCCCGATGATCTGGTCAGCCGTGCCGCCGCCCATGACGCCGGCCGAGACAGTCAGGCCAGCGTTCGCGTCCTTTCCCCGGTCGATCTGAACAAACAGATCGGATCGGACGGCGCGACCTGGCTGGACCGGCGGCTGATCCACGGCGAGACGGCCGACCTTGCGCCAACCGGCTTCGGGCAACAAGTCCGCGAAGCCATGGACCAGCGCCGCGAGCACCATATCGAACAGGGCGACGCCACCCGCAGCCGGGACAGCCGCGTCTTCTACCGGCGCAACCTTCTCGCCATCCTGCGGGAGCGCGAGGTAGCCGGCGTCGGATCGGATATGGCTTTGAGTAAGGGCCTGCCGTTCCGCGCCGCCACGGACGGCGAGAGCGTCAGCGGCAAGTTTACCGGAACCGTGCATCTATCGAGCGGCAAGTTCGCCGTGGTCGAGAAATCCCATGAGTTCACCCTTGTCCCGTGGCGGCCGATCATCGACCGCCAACTCGGCCGCGAGGTTATGGGCATCGTGCAGGGCGGGTCGGTGTCGTGGCAGTTAGGGCGGCAGAGGGGGCTGGAACGCTGAGTGCGCCCATGCCGCATTGCGAAGCAAAAGATAATCGGATAAAATGTAGCAATTCATATTCGTAAGCGTGGAGTAATCAGATGGGAAATTCCAAGTCAGCAGACAAGTAAGCCGCAACAACCAGTATTGTTGTTGCGGCGCTCTGTAAGGCTAGTCTCATCTGATTGCTGACGAGCAGACGTCGCCCGGTATTCCTTAATCGAGGGTTGATTCGTCATGACCACCACACGCCCCGCGTGGGCCTATACGCTGCCGGCAGCACTGCTGCTGATGGCTCCTTTCGACATCCTCGCTTCACTGGCGATGGATATTTATCTCCCTGTCGTTCCAGCGATGCCCGGCATCCTGAACACGACGCCCGCTATGATCCAACTCACGTTGAGCCTCTATATGGTGATGCTCGGCGTGGGCCAGGTGATTTTTGGTCCGCTCTCAGACAGAATCGGGCGACGGCCAATTCTACTTGCGGGCGCAACGGCTTTCGTCATTGCGTCTCTGGGAGCAGCTTGGTCTTCAACTGCACCGGCCTTTGTCGCTTTCCGTCTACTTCAAGCAGTGGGCGCGTCGGCCATGCTGGTGGCGACGTTCGCGACGGTTCGCGACGTTTATGCCAACCGTCCTGAGGGTGTCGTCATCTACGGCCTTTTCAGTTCGATGCTGGCGTTCGTGCCTGCGCTCGGCCCTATCGCCGGAGTATTGATCGGCGAGTTCTTGGGATGGCAGGCGATATTCATTACTTTGGCTATACTGGCGATGCTCGCACTCCTAAATGCGGGTTTCAGGTGGCACGAAACCCGCCCTCTGGATCAAGTCAAGACGCGCCGATCTGTCTTGCCGATCTTCGCGAGTCCGGCTTTTTGGGTTTACACTGTCGGCTTTAGCGCCGGTATGGGCACCTACTTCGTCTTCTTCTCGACGGCTCCCCGTGTGCTCATAGGCCAAGCGGAATATTCCGAGATCGGATTCAGCTTTGCCTTCGCCACTGTCGCGCTTGTAATGATCGTGACAACCCGTTTCGCGAAGTCCTTTGTCGCCAGATGGGGCATCGCAGGATGCGTGGCGCGTGGGATGGCGTTGCTTGTTTGCGGAGCGGTCCTGTTGGGGATCGGCGAACTTTACGGCTCGCCGTCATTCCTCACCTTCATCCTACCGATGTGGGTTGTCGCGGTCGGTATTGTCTTCACGGTGTCCGTTACCGCGAACGGCGCTTTGGCAGAGTTCGACGACATCGCGGGATCAGCGGTCGCGTTCTACTTCTGCGTTCAAAGCCTGATAGTCAGCATTGTCGGGACATTGGCGGTGGCACTTTTAAACGGTGACACAGCGTGGCCCGTGATCTGTTACGCCACGGCGATGGCGGTACTGGTTTCGTTGGGGCTGGTGCTCCTTCGGCTCCGTGGGGCTGCCACCGAGAAGTCGCCAGTCGTCTAACCGACGACTGGTAGCAGGCCCGCTCCGATGCGGCGCACTAACCATCGAAACCTCGTGAATGTCGGTATCCTGTCTGGCAGGATACCGCTCATTTCCCTTGTTCAGTTCATCGCCGTCGCCGAGCATCTGAATTTTCGGCATGCGGCCAAGGCACTTGGTATCAGCCAGTCGAGCGTCAGCGCGCGTGTGAAAGCGCTGGAGGATAACCTTGGTGTCCTGCTATTTGAGCGCCATGCGCGGGGCGTTCGGCTAACAGACGCAGGCAGGCACTTCATGGAGCGTGTCACGGCGGGTGTCGATCAACTCGATCACGCAGTGAAGACCGCGGAGTGACGGGCACTGGCTGGCAATGTCTAGCAACGGCAGGCATTTCGGCTGAGGGTAAAAGAACTTTCCGCTAAGCGATAGACTGTATGTAAACACAGTATTGCAAGGACGCGGAACATGCCTCATGTGGCGGCCAGGACGGCCAGCCGGGATCGGGATACTGGTCGTTACCAGAGCCACCGACCCGAGCAAACCCTTCTCTATCAGATCGTTGACGAGTATTACCCGGCATTCGCTGCGCTTATGGCAGAGCAGGGAAAGGAATTGCCGGGCTATGTGCAACGGGAATTTGAAGAATTTCTCCAATGCGGGCGGCTGGAGCATGGCTTTCTACGGGTTCGCTGCGAGTCTTGCCACGCCGAGCACCTGGTCGCTTTCAGCTGTAAGCGTCGCGGTTTCTGCCCGAGCTGTGGGGCGCGGCGGATGGCCGAAAGTGCCGCCTTGCTGGTTGATGAAGTACTGCCTGAACAACCCATGCGTCAGTGGGTGTTGAGCTTCCCGTTTCAGCTGCGTTTCCTGTTTGCCAGCCGGCCCGAGATCATGGGGTGGGTGCTGGGCATCGTTTACCGCGTCATTGCCACGCACCTGGTCAAGAAAGCGGGCCATACCCACCAAGTGGCCAAGACGGGCGCGGTCACCCTGATCCAGCGTTTTGGATCGGCGCTCAATCTGAATGTTCACTTCCACATGCTGTTTCTCGACGGTGTGTATGTCGAGCAATCCCACGGCTCAGCGCGTTTCCGCTGGGTCAAGGCGCCGACCAGCCCAGAGCTCACCCAGCTGACGCACACCATCGCCCACCGGGTGGGTCGCTATCTGGAACGGCAAGGCCTGCTGGAACGGGATGTCGAAAACAGCTATCTGGCCTCGGATGCGGTGGATGACGACCCGATGACACCCCTGCTGGGGCACTCGATCACTTACCGTATCGCTGTCGGTTCACAGGCGGGGCGAAAGGTGTTCACTTTGCAAACTCTGCCGACCAGTGGTGATCCGTTCGGTGACGGGATTGGCAAGGTAGCCGGGTTCAGCCTGCACGCCGGCGTGGCGGCCAGGGCCGATGAACGCAAGAAGCTCGAACGGCTGTGCCGGTACATCAGCCGCCCGGCGGTATCCGAGAAGCGGCTGTCGTTAACACGAGGCGGCAACGTGCGCTACCAGCTCAAGACGCCGTACCGGGACGGCACCACGCACGTCATTTTCGAACCATTGGATTTCATTGCAAGGCTGGCCGCCCTGGTACCGAAGCCCAGAGTCAACCTAACCCGCTTCCACGGGGTGTTCGCACCCAACAGTCGGCACCGGGCGTTGGTCACGCCGGCAAAACGGGGCAGGGGCAACAAGGTCAGGGTGGCTGATGAACCGGCAACACCAGCACAACGGCGAGCGTCGATGACATGGGCGCAACGGCTCAAGCGTGTTTTCAATATCGACATCGAGACCTGCAGCGGCTGCGGCGGCGCCATGAAAGTCATCGCCTGCATTGAAGACCCTATAGTGATCAAGCAGATCCTTGATCACCTGAAGCACAAAGCCGAAACCAGCGGGACCAGGGCGTTACCCGAAAGCCGGGCGCCACCGGCTGAGCTGCTCCTGGGTCTGTTTGACTGACGAGCCTGAAGGCCAACGATACCAATCAAAATGCTGCGTTCACAGCGCCGCGGCAGGGATCCGCCGTGCTGGTTGTCGGAAAAGGAGCCGCTAGTGGGAAAGAGGAGGGTAAATTTTCAGCGTTGCTGGCTCCCCGTCAGCCGGATTGGGTTGCATCGCAGGGGTGTCGAAAGAGTCAACTGCGGTCCAAAGCTGTTGGACTTGGGTGAAAAGGGCGTTTATTCTTCCTATACGTTGTCGGCAGCGGGCCAAAAAGGAATACGTCCATGCCCATCGAGGTGAAACCGGCTGTGAGCGCGGGTTCAAGCATATAGCCCGACAGGCGCGTATCCTTGCCGATCACGACACGATGGCGGTGGTCACCGCGACGAAAGACACGGCCAGCCGCCATGCCGACGCGCAAGGCGGTTTCCGCCGTCATCGCGCCTTCGTTGGCTTTGCCACGAATACCGTCTGTGCCGAAATATTTGCGCACCATAAGGTCGATTATCCTGTCGTCGGGTCGCCCTCAAAGGGGACATGCCTGCTGAACCGCGAATATAGAGAAATATCCCGAATGTGCAGTTAACGAATTCTTGCGGTTTCTTTCAGCGCCGCCAATACCGCCAGCCCGTCGCGCAAGGGGCGCGGCTCGTGTGTGCGGATGAAGTCAGCTCCACCTGCGGCGGCGGCAAGCTCTGCAGCGAGTGTCGCGGCCCCGACATCCCCCGGACCACGGCCTGTGAGCGCGCGCAGAAAGGATTTGCGCGAAACAGACAGAAGCACCGGCAAATCGAAGCGCAGCCGCAATTCATCGAACCGCGCCAGCACCGAGAGCGAGGTTTCGGGAGCAGCCCCCAGAAAAAACCCCATGCCGGGATCAAGGACAAGGCGGTTGCGTTTGATACCGGCACCCGTCAGCGCCGCGATGCGCGCGTCAAAGAACGCCGCAATGTGATCCATGATGTCGCCAGCGGGTGCCTCGCGCCGATCTGCCTGCCCGTCTTGCACCGAATGCATAACGACGAGTTTGGCAGATGATTTCGCCAATTGCGGATAGAACGCAGCGTCTGGAAAACCGCGAATATCATTGAGATAGGCCACACCACGCGACAAGGCATAGGCTTGCGTCGCGGGTTGATAACTGTCGAGCGAGACGGGAATGCCATCTGCCTTGAGCGCGTCCAGCACCGGCGCGATACGCGCGATTTCTGTGTCGGACGAAACAGGCGCGGCGTCGGGATTGCTGGATGCCGGACCGAGGTCGATCACATCTGCCCCCTCGGCCATCAGCTTACGCGCCTGCGCAATGGCTGCGTCTGGCGCCAGATACCGGCCTCCATCGGAGAAACTGTCCGAGGTTATGTTGACGATGCCGAAAATGATGAGCGATTTATTCATGGGGGCTTCTATAATAATCTCTGTACACGACAAAAATAGATAACTCATTGAAATAATGTCACAATAATTGTTTTCTAACGACGAATACTATGACACATCTCAATGAGTTATATCTTATCTTAAACAAATCTCTAAAATGGAACAAGTCACATTTAAAGTGCTTTGCGCTCATCATGCTTGTGATTATTTTAAAGCAAACATGTAATCTTTCTTCTGCATCTAAAGCCTTGCCCATCAAGTGTTTACCACAATCATTTTATCGACGTATGCAGCGCTTCTTTGCAGGTCAGTATTTTGATTATCGTCAAATTTCTCAGTTGATTTTCAATATGTTTTCATTCGACCAAGTGCAACTGACTTTAGATAGAACCAATTGGAAATGGGGAAAACGAAATATTAATATCCTGATGCTCGCAATCGTTTATCGTGGAATAGCGATACCTATCCTTTGGACATTGCTTAATAAACGTGGAAATTCAGATACGAAAGAGCGTATTGCTTTGATTCAACGCTTTATAGCCATTTTTGGTAAAGACCGTATTGTGAATGTGTTCGCAGACAGAGAGTTTATCGGTGAGCAGTGGTTTACATGGTTAATTGAACAAGACATCAACTTCTGCATTCGTGTTAAAAAAACTTCATTGTCACCAATCATTTAGGAAAGAATCATAAAATTAGTGATTTATTTCGCCATCTTAAAGTTGGTCAAATTGAATGTCGTAAACGACGGATTTTGGTTGGTCGGGTGAAACTATATATAAGTGCACTACAGTTAGAAAATGGAGAGCTTTTACTCGTCGTTTCTCCTCAGTTTAATGCCAATGCTATTCAGGATTATGCATTACGCTGGGAAATTGAAACCTTATTCAGTTGTCTCAAAGGACGCGGGTTTAATCTTGAAAATACGCGCTTGACAGACCCTAGACGAGTGAAAAAATTGATTGCGGTGTTAGCTATAAGCTTCTGTTGGTGTTACTTAACGGGTGAATGGCAACATAATCAAAAAAAAGCGATAAAAATAAAGAAGCATGGACGACTCTCAATGAGTTTATTTCGCTATGGTTTAGACTATGTTCAAATGGCGATTCAGCGTTTAATTGGTTTTGGGAAAAAAGAAGAGTTTAAGGAAATTTTGGCAATTTTAAGAAAGCAGAATCCTGATAGGATAAGGGTTCTGTGAAATTTGTCGTGTACAGAGTATAATAATAATAATCGAGCATGAGTCTCATACGGATGCTCGGGTCGAAAGGGAATCCCCAGGCGAGTAACCTGTTTGCGGTGATCCATTAGCTGCAGGAGCAGAAGAGCATACATCTGGAAGCAAAGCCAGGAAAGCGGCCTATGGAGCTGTGCGGCAGCGCTCAGTAGGCAATTTTTCAAAATATTGTTAAGCCTTTTCTGAGCATGGTATTTTTCATGGTATTACCAATTAGCAGGAAAATAAGCCATTGAATATAAAAGATAAAAATGTCTTGTTTACAATAAAGTGGGAGTAGTAATTTCGTTACTTTGTTTAGAATTTCTTCAGAAATATTTCTTAATAAATCGTGTTTTTCAACAAGCGTAAAATTACTTTCTAAAATCTCTTGTTGTTTAGCTCGAGTTTGGGTATAAGCCCCATAATAAAATTGACGAGGATCTTTAAGCACGTACCAATCTTTCATTTGGATTACAGTACGGCCCTTATCGTAAAGATCAAATTCAGGCTGCCATAAAGGTTTGTAATGAAAATTAATTTCTTCCTGAATATCGTAGGTCGCTTCTTGATAACGTGAAGCTGGTTTATCACCAAATCTTTTTTCAATATAAGCATAAGTATTTCTTAAAGGCTTAACTGAAGATGTTTTAATATCAATTTGCATATAAATCTTCCTGATTTTTTAATAAAGACTAGAGTTTTTATTCTCTAATACCGGCCTGTCCAAATCGCCACTTCATGCGGTCATATTCAATCTTTGCAAAATCATCCGTACTTAGGTGCTGTACTTGATGGTGTGCGCAGAATTCTTCAAAAGCCTTGACTGGCATAATCATTTCTACAGCTAACTCTGGATGGGGTCGTTTGCGGGAGGGGGCGGAATCCTACGCTAAGGCTTTGGCCAGCGATATTCTCCGGTGAGATTGATGTGTTCCCATCCGAGCGGCGAAACATGGGCCAAGAGATCGGGCGATAGCAGCTTTCCATCGCGTTTCTGGTTTGCAACGACCTCGCCGAGCTTCATGGTGTTCCAGAAGATGATGATGGCGGCGAGCAGATTCATGCCGGCGATGCGGTAATGCTGGCCTTCGGCGGAACGGTCGCGGATTTCACCGCGGCGGTGGAAGCTGATTGCCCGCTTCAGCGCATGATGAGCTTCGCCTTTGTTGAGCCCGATCTGGGCACGCCGTTGGAGTTCGGCATCCAGAATCCAGTCGATCATGAACAGGGTGCGCTCGACGCGACCGACTTCCCGCAGGGCTGTCGCGAGCTCGTTCTGCCGCGGATAGGAGGCGAGTTTCCGCAGAATCTGGCTTGGCGCGACGGTCCCGGCAGCAATGGTGGCGGCGATGCGCAGGATGTCGGGCCAATTGCGCTCGATCATGGCTTGGTTGACCTTTCCGCCGATCAACGCTCGCAGGTGCGCCGGGGCGGCCGACGGATTGAACGCGTAGAGCCGTTTGGATGGCAGGTCGCGGATGCGCGGAGCGAACCGGTAGCCGAGAATGGCACATGCGGCAAAGACGTGATCGGTGAAGCCGCCCGTGTCGGTGAACTGCTCGCGGATATGGCGTCCAGCATCGTTCATCAGCAGGCCATCGAGGATGTAAGGCGCTTCGCTTGCCGTTGCAGGAATCACCTGGGTTGCGAACGGCGCATATTGGTCGGAGACGTGGCTATAGGCTTTCAGGCCCGGGGTATTGCCATATTTCGCGTTGACCAGGTTCATGGCCTCACCTTGCTCTGTAGCGACGAAGAACTGTCCGTCGCTCGAAGCCGACGTGCCCATGCCCCAGAACCGGGCCATGGGTAACGCTGCCTGTGCCTCGACCACCATGGCCAGCGCCCGGTCATAGGCTTCGCCCTCGACATGCCACCGTCCAATGCGGATCAATTCCCAGAAGGTGTGGGTGTTTGTCGCATCCGCCATTTTGCGCAAGCCGAGGTTGATCCCTTCCGCCAAGATAACGTTCATTAGCCCGATCCGGTCAGCGCAGGGTGCTCCTGTGCGCAGATGGGTGAACGCTTCGGTGAAGCCGGTCGCCGCATCCACCTCCAGCAGGAGATCGGTGATGCGCGTGGGCGGGATCTGCTTGTAGAGATCGAGCACCAGATCTTCGGCGCCTGTCGGCGCGAGAGCATAAAAAATATTGGGGCAGCGTGAGCTATGCTGCCATCGCTGGTCCCTTCCCGTCACTTTGAAAACCCGGATACCAGCAGACAAATTTATCCTGCAGTTCGTTATTCAAAACGGCGGTCCG
>NZ_QFRV01000106.1:0-11652 GCF_004136805.1 Enterobacter cloacae complex sp. GF14B | reverse complement strand
CAGCGCGGACGCACGGACACGCTCAGGTCAGCCGTTGCGCCAGCGTTCAGGCGCACCATCCCGGCGTAGGCGATCATCGCCCCGTTATCGGTACAAAATTCAGGACGCGCGTAGAACACTTCCCCACGACGCTTTTGCATCATCTCTGCAAGCTTCGCGCGCAGCGTACGGTTGGCGCTCACGCCGCCTGCCATCACCAGGCGCTTAAAGCCGGTCTGATCCAGCGCGCGTTTGCACTTGATCATCAGCGTATCCACCACCGCATCTTCGAACGCACGAGCGATGTCGGCACGCGTCTGCTCGCTGTCGTCGTTATTGCGGATGGTGTTCGCCGCGAAGGTTTTCAAACCGGAGAAGCTGAAATCCAGCCCCGGACGATCAGTCATCGGCCGTGGGAAGACAAAGCGCCCTTCCGTGCCCTGTGCGGCCATTTTCGAGAGCATCGGGCCGCCCGGGTAATCCAGCCCCAGCAGCTTGGCGGTTTTGTCGAAGGCTTCACCGGCTGCATCGTCAATTGACTCGCCCAGCAGCTCATACTTGCCAATACCCGTTACGCTGATCAGTTGGGTATGACCACCGGAAACCAGCAGCGCCACAAACGGGAACGCTGGCGGATTGTCTTCCAGCATCGGCGCCAGAAGGTGCCCTTCCATATGGTGAACCGGAATGGCCGGAACATCCCACGCGAAGGCCAGTGAACGCCCTACCGTTGCGCCGACTAGCAGCGCGCCGACCAGGCCCGGTCCTGCGGTATAGGCCACGGCATCAATATCTTTTGCACTCAACCCGGCCTCTTTCAGCGCCGCCTGGATCAGGGGAACCGTTTTACGCACGTGGTCACGAGAGGCCAGTTCAGGCACGACGCCGCCGTAGTCAGCGTGCAATTTCACCTGACTATACAGTTGGTTGGCCAGAAGCCCTTTTTCGTCGTCGTAAATCGCGATGCCGGTTTCATCGCAGGATGTTTCAATACCCAGTACACGCATGACTTGTTTTACCTCGTTTCAATACCGCGCAGTGTAGAGCCTGGGCGGATTGTTGTAAAACTTTGTTCGCCCCAGGAAGAAGCCTCGTGTATACTCCTCACCCTTATTAAAGTCCCTTTCAAAATCGCATCGGTGCTTTACAAAGCAGCAGCATTTGCAGTAAAATTCCGCACCATTTTGAAATAAGCTGGCGTTGATGCCAGCGGCAAACCGAATTTATTAAAGGTGAGAGTTACATGCCGGTAATTAAAGTACGTGAAAACGAGCCGTTCGACGTAGCACTGCGTCGCTTCAAACGTTCATGCGAGAAAGCAGGTGTTCTGGCTGAAGTTCGTCGTCGTGAGTTTTATGAAAAACCAACGACCGAACGTAAGCGCGCTAAAGCTTCCGCTGTGAAACGTCACGCGAAGAAACTGGCTCGCGAAAACGCACGCCGTACTCGTCTGTACTAATCTGTTGAGGGCCACAGCCCTCAATTGACAGACAGAGTTGTAGTCGTAAGGCCGTGCTTCCGGAAGGAATGCGCGGCTTGTTTTCGTTTATAAGTCGCTTAAATTTTTGGGGCATATGGCCGGAAGAATCCCACGCGTTTTCATCAATGACCTGCTTGCCAGAACCGACATCGTCGATCTCATCGACGCGCGGGTGAAGCTAAAAAAGCAGGGCAAGAACTACCATGCGTGCTGTCCGTTCCATAACGAAAAAACCCCCTCTTTCACCGTAAACGGTGAAAAGCAGTTCTACCATTGCTTCGGCTGTGGCGCACACGGTAATGCCGTTGATTTTTTGATGAACTACGACAAGCTCGAGTTCGTTGAAACCGTCGAAGAGCTGGCGGCGATGCATAACCTTGAAGTGCCGTATGAAGCGGGCAGTGGGCCAAGTCAGATCGAGCGCCATCAGCGGCAAACGCTGTACCAACTGATGGATGGCCTGAATTCGTTTTACCAACAGTCTCTTAAGCACTCTGCGGCTGAGCCTGCGCGTCAGTATCTGAACAAGCGCGGACTGAGTGACGATGTGATTGCGCGTTTCGCTATTGGTTACGCCCCGCCCGGCTGGGACAACGTGTTAAAGCGTTTTGGCGGCAATAGCGAAGATCGTAAATCCCTCATCGACGCAGGCATGCTGGTCACCAACGACCAGGGACGAAGCTACGACCGCTTCCGTGAACGGGTGATGTTCCCGATCCGCGACAAGCGTGGCCGGGTGATAGGTTTTGGTGGTCGCGTGCTGGGTGATGCCCTGCCGAAATACCTTAACTCCCCGGAAACCGATATTTTCCATAAGGGCCGCCAGCTTTACGGTCTTTATGAGGCACAGCAGGATAATGCGGAACCTCCGCGTCTTCTGGTCGTCGAAGGCTATATGGATGTTGTTGCGCTGGCGCAGTACGACATTAACTATGCCGTTGCGTCGCTGGGAACGTCCACCACGGCGGACCATATCCAGCTGCTGTTCCGCGTCACCAACAACGTGATTTGCTGTTACGACGGTGACCGCGCAGGACGCGACGCCGCCTGGCGAGCGCTGGAAACCGCGTTGCCGTATATGACCGACGGGCGTCAGTTACGCTTTATGTTCCTGCCCGACGGTGAAGACCCGGATACGCTGGTGCGTAAAGAGGGCAAAGCGGCGTTTGAAGCGCGGATGGAGCAGGCTCAGCCGCTCTCCACGTTTCTGTTTAACAGCCTGATGCCGCAGGTTGATTTGAGTACCCCTGACGGGCGCGCGCAGCTCAGCACGCTGGCGCTGCCGTTAATCAGCCAGGTGCCCGGCGAAACGCTGCGCATCTATCTGCGTCAGGAGTTAGGCAACAAGCTCGGCATTCTGGATGACAGCCAGCTTGAACGTTTAATGCCGAAACAGGCTGAAAACGGCACGGTACGCCCCGCGCCTCAGCTAAAACGCACAACCATGCGTATACTGATAGGGTTGCTGGTACAAAACCCCGAACTTGCTCCGCAAGTGCCGTCGCTGGCGGGTTTGAACCACGAAAAATTGCCCGGGCTTGGCTTATTTTCAGAATTGGTCAACACTTGTTTGTCTCAGCCAGGTCTGACCACCGGACAACTTTTAGAGCATTATCGCGGCACAAAAGAGGCCGCTACCCTTGAAAAACTGTCGATGTGGGACGATATAGCAGATAAGGATATCGCAGAAAAAACGTTCACCGACTCACTCAACCATATGTTTGATTCGATGCTTGAGTTGCGCCAGGAAGAGTTGATAGCTCGCGAGCGCACCCATGGCCTAAGCAGCGAAGAACGCCGGGAGCTCTGGATGATTAACCAGGAACTGGCGAAGAAATAAAAAATTTAACGGCTTAAGTGCCGAATATCGATCGGGAAGCCCCCGGCAGCCGCACTGAGAGGCAGCGGCAAAAATATAAGTACGCCCTCGCTTTAAAGGTTGGCAGCCCATCGCCGACACCAATCAAACGAATTAAGTGTGGATACCGTCTTATGGAGCAAAACCCGCAGTCACAGCTGAAACTTCTTGTCCAACGCGGTAAGGAGCAAGGCTATCTGACCTATGCCGAGGTCAATGACCATCTGCCGGAAGATATCGTCGATTCAGATCAGATCGAAGATATCATCCAAATGATCAATGACATGGGCATTCAGGTGATGGAAGAAGCACCGGATGCCGATGATCTGTTGCTGGCTGAAACCTCCAACAACACTGACGAAGATGCGGAAGAAGCTGCTGCACAGGTACTGTCCAGCGTGGAATCTGAAATCGGGCGTACCACTGACCCGGTCCGCATGTACATGCGCGAAATGGGTACCGTTGAACTGTTGACCCGCGAAGGCGAAATTGACATCGCAAAACGCATCGAAGACGGGATCAACCAGGTTCAGTGCTCTGTTGCCGAATACCCGGAAGCGATCACCTATCTGCTGGAGCAGTACGATCGCGTTGAAGCAGAAGAAGCGCGTCTGTCCGATCTGATCACTGGCTTTGTCGACCCGAACGCTGAAGAAGATATGGCGCCAACCGCCACTCACGTCGGTTCTGAGCTGTCTCAGGAAGAGATGGATGACGACGAAGACGAAGATGAAGAAGAAGACGACGACAGCAGCGATGACGACAACAGCATCGACCCTGAACTGGCGCGTGAGAAATTTGCCGAGCTGCGTACCCAGTACGAAGTGACGCGTGACACCATCAAAGCGAAAGGCCGCAGCCATGCCGCCGCTCAGGAAGAGATCCTGAAGCTGTCTGAAGTGTTCAAACAGTTCCGCCTGGTGCCAAAACAGTTCGACTACCTGGTGAACAGCATGCGCGTGATGATGGATCGCGTACGTACCCAGGAACGTATCATCATGAAGCTGTGCGTTGAACAGTGCAAAATGCCGAAGAAGAACTTCATCACCCTCTTCACCGGCAACGAAACCAGCGAAACCTGGTTCAACGCCGCTATCGCGATGAACAAGCCGTGGTCTGAAAAGCTGCACGACGTGAAAGAAGACGTACAGCGCGGCCTGCAAAAACTGCATCAGATTGAAGAAGAGACCGGCCTGACCATCGAGCAGGTGAAAGACATCAACCGTCGTATGTCCATCGGTGAAGCGAAAGCCCGCCGTGCGAAGAAAGAGATGGTTGAAGCGAACTTACGTCTGGTTATCTCTATCGCCAAGAAATATACCAACCGTGGCCTGCAATTCCTGGATCTGATTCAGGAAGGCAACATCGGTCTGATGAAAGCGGTAGATAAGTTTGAATACCGTCGTGGTTACAAGTTCTCCACCTATGCTACCTGGTGGATCCGTCAGGCGATCACCCGCTCTATCGCAGACCAGGCGCGCACCATCCGTATTCCGGTGCATATGATTGAGACCATCAACAAACTCAACCGTATCTCTCGCCAGATGTTGCAGGAGATGGGCCGCGAGCCGACGCCGGAAGAGCTGGCTGAACGCATGCTGATGCCGGAAGACAAGATCCGTAAAGTGCTGAAAATCGCTAAAGAGCCAATCTCCATGGAAACGCCAATCGGTGATGATGAAGATTCGCATCTGGGTGATTTCATCGAGGATACCACCCTCGAGCTGCCGCTGGACTCTGCCACCACCGAGAGCCTGCGTGCCGCTACGCACGACGTGCTGGCTGGCCTGACCGCCCGTGAAGCCAAAGTGCTGCGTATGCGTTTCGGTATCGACATGAACACCGACCACACGCTGGAAGAAGTGGGTAAACAGTTTGACGTGACCCGCGAACGTATCCGTCAGATCGAAGCGAAGGCGCTGCGTAAACTGCGCCATCCGAGCCGCTCTGAAGTGCTGCGTAGCTTCCTGGACGATTAATCGGTCCTGAAATGAAAAAGCTCCCAATCGGGAGCTTTTTTTTGTTTATTCCCTCTCCCTGTGGGAGAGGGTCAGGGTGAGGGCATCAGGCCGCAGAGGAGCTAAAGCCCCCTCACCACAAGCGCCTCATCAAGTTCCCGATACGCCTCCACCAGCTTGTCCAGCGTCGCCCTGTTCAGCCCGCTGGGGTTCGGCAACACCCAAACCTGCGTTACGCCAATGGTAATGTTCTGCTTACCCCACTTCACACCGCGCTGGCTGAACGCCTGCTCGTAGGCCTGCTTGCCGAGGATCGCCAGCGCCGCGGGCTGATAGTCTTCAATTTTCGCGATCAGCTCACGCCCGCCAGCGCGCAGCTCATGCAGATTCACTTCGCTCGCCTGCACCGTGGGTCGCTCGACCAGCATGGTGATGCCACAGCGCGTATCCAGCAGCTGCTGCTCTTCTTCCGGCTTAAGCTGTTTGTCGGTAAATCCGGCCTGGTGGATCACCTTCCAGAAGCGATTTCCCGGATGAGCAAAGTGAAAACCGGTGTGCGCCGATGACTTGCCCGGATTAATACCGCAGAACACCACCCGCAGGCCAGGGGCCAGAATATCGTTGATCATCTCTACTCCTGTCTATGCATCTTAAGATAAGTATAAAGGATTGATTATGCGTTGTTTATAAAAACAGCAGGCAGGTGTGAATGGCTGGATTGCTGAGGGGAGTTACTTTATAATTCACCGCCACGGCCCCTTAGCTCAGTGGTTAGAGCAGGCGACTCATAATCGCTTGGTCGCTGGTTCAAGTCCAGCAGGGGCCACCAAATTTTAGCTTTAGAATCATCCAGTTAAGCCACTCGATTGAGTGTCTTTTTTGTAAGTAATCCACCACACGTAGCCCGGCCTGCCGCTTCCCCTCACAAACCCTAAAAACTAAAGAAATCCCCCATCGCGCCGATCATCATCCGTGTGTATTATTTCCTGTAGCTTTTACAACAACTAACCTTAACTCAAATACTTAAGCGCCAGAGCGAAAGGCATCATGAGCACACCGATCAAACGGCTAGAAATCATTAAAAATGCCATTGAGCTGGAAGATGACGACATCATCCGGAGCCAGTTGAAACGTCTCAAAGAGGAAGCCTTTGACGATGAACTCCTGTCCATCGTCGCGGCGCTTGAGCAGAAAAACTACACCGCAGCCCTTCGCGCTATCACCACCTGGCTGCAAAGCCAGCGCGCCGTTACCCCGTGGCGTGACCCGCAGCTGGCGGCCAGCAAGCTGGAGCTAAAAGCCCTGGAAGAGCGTCTGCGCGATCTGATTGATCGTCGTAACGCCCGGGTACAGCAGCTTGATGAGTTCAACGATCTCTATTTCTCCCGCCTCGGGCCGCTGATGCAGCAGATCCTCGCCCTGCGTAAAACGCTGGCGGAGCTTAACCTGCGTCGTCAGCAGGCGGAGACGCGTCGTCGGGAAGAGGATTACCGCCGCTGCCAGGGCTATATGGCGCAGGCCGTAGAGGTTCTGACAACGCTCACCCGGCGCTGGCGAGATCTGCCTGCGGATTCCGTTCAGGCGGCAGAGGCGCGCAAGCATCTTCAGCAGCAAAGTAATCTGATTGCCAACCTGCTGGCCGAAGCGATGGAGCTGGAGACCGGTTTAACGCGTGAAGAAGAGCCAGCACGTCAGGCGCGCGATGAGGCCAACGAAGAGTACAAGAAGTATCGCGAACAGCATCATGATGCCGAAGTTCGCCTGCGTAAAGGCAAGGATCTCTCTGAAGAGGATCGGAACGAGCTGAAGCGGCTCTGGCGTCAGGCGAGCAAGTTATGCCACCCGGATCTGGTTGCCGATGATTTAAAAGAAGAAGCCAACAGGATGATGGTGCAACTCAACCAGGCCAAACAGCGCGGCGACGTGAAGGCCATTCGCTTGCTGGTCGCCCGTCTGCAACAAGGGTTTGAACCGATGATGGCGAGCGACAGGCTGAACGACCTGGAACGTATTCGTAAAAAGATGGCGCAGGTGCGTGAGCAAATCGACACCCTGGTGAACGAGCTGGCAGAGCTGGAGAAAGAAGAGTCCTGGCTGCTCGTCTCGTCGCTCAGCAATATGGAAGCCTACTTTGCCCAGCAGGAGAAAGCGCTGAAAGAGGTATGCGCCTCGCTCGAACATCAGGTGAGCGAAGCGCAGCTGGATCCCGCTGCCTGATTATTTGGCGTGCCAGTACGCGCTGGCACGCACCAGCTGTGGGTCAATTGCGTCGGTTTCAAACTGACGGCTCAGGCGTTTTACCACTTTCCCCTCTCCGGTCAGCCAGATAAAGTAATCCTCTTCCGGCACGGCCAGCGCGGCAAGATGGTCGGCCACCGCCTGCTCGTTGTGGCCGATAACCCAGGTGATGTTGAACCCGCTCAGGTGCGCCAGATAGTCCTGGTACGTCGCATCGCCCACGGTGACGATGGCGTGGATCGCCGGGCGAACAGGCAGTTTTGCGATGCTTTCTAAACGGCGGCGCAGCGCGGGCATGCCCGACTCGTCGCACACGTACAGCTGCCAGGCGTAATCTTCCGGCACCACCAGCGAACCACGCGGACCGCCGATGGTCAGCTTGTCGCCCACCTTCGCCTCTGCCGCCCAGTTGCTGGCAATGCCACCATCATGAACGAAGAAATCGAGCGCCAGCTCATGTTTTTCGTCATCGTACAGCGGGGTATAGTCACGCGCTTGCGGACGCACGCCGTCGCCCCAGTCGATGCCTTCATCAGTCACCACAGGCGGCACGAAAGTGGTGCCCGGTGCCGGGAAAAAGACTTTGGTATGGTCGTCAAAGCCGCGAGAGCTAAAGCCCTCCAGCGCCTCGCCGCCTAGCACAATGCGCTGAAATCCTGCACTGACTCGCTCAGTGCGCATCACGTTCAGCTCACGAAAACGCAGGTCATTGCGGACACGTTGAGGGTAACGGGTAGATGCCATGTTGATGCCCTTCTCAGGTGAATACGATATATCGGAATGAATTTTTAATGATAATGATTGCTATTAACTCAGAAATCAAGATTTTTTAGATTGCATCTGAATATATCTTAGATATAGTTTAGATATATCAAATTGAGGAAGAAACATGCGACACGAACACGACGGCGGCGGACGCCGGCCACGATTTTTTGGTCATGGCGATCTGCGGCTGGTGATCCTGGATATCCTGACCCGCAACGCGAGCCATGGTTATGAGCTGATCAAAGAGATCGAGAACCTGACGCAGGGACATTACACGCCAAGCCCTGGCGTGATCTATCCGACGCTGGATTACTTGCAGGATCAGTCGCTTATCACCATTACCGAAGAAGAGAACGGCCGTAAGCGGATTGCGATTAACGCCGCCGGAGAACAGTGGCTGGAAGATAACCGGGAACAGCTGGAGCAGATCCAGACGCGTATCAAGGCGCGCTCCGTCGGTTTCCAGCTGCGCAAAAACCCGCAGATGAAGCGGGCGCTGGATAACTTCAAAGCGGTTCTGGATCTGAAGGTTAATCAGGGAGAGCTCAGCGACG
Source organism: Enterobacter cloacae complex sp. GF14B (assembly GCF_004136805.1). Classification (NCBI taxonomy): domain Bacteria; kingdom Pseudomonadati; phylum Pseudomonadota; class Gammaproteobacteria; order Enterobacterales; family Enterobacteriaceae; genus Enterobacter; species Enterobacter cloacae complex sp. GF14B. Next base: position 2,820 of record NZ_QFRV01000106.1, on the reverse strand, counting down.
CGCAGTTAAAACAGATTATCGGCGTGATTGACCGCGCGGCACTGGAGATCTCCCAGCTGGATTAAGCCAGCACGCCGTCGCTCACGCGGAACACGCGGACCAGCTCTTTCAGGTGCATCGCCTGTTCGTTAAGGGATGCCGCCGCCGCAACGGACTCCTCCACCAGCGCGGAGTTCTGCTGGGTGGTGGCGTCTATCAGGCCAATCGCGCTGTTGATCTGCGAGATGCCTTCCGTCTGTTCGTGGCTGGCCTGGCGAATCTCACGCAGGATGACGTCCATCTCTTCCACGTTGCCGACCATGCCGTTGATAAGCCCGCTGGCCTTCTCCACAAGGTTCATGCCGTCCTGCGTCTGGCTTGTGGAGCTTTCAATCAGCTGGCGGATCTCACTTGCGGATGTTGCACTTTTCTGCGCGAGCTGACGTACCTCACCCGCCACCACCGCAAAGCCGCGACCATGCTCACCCGCGCGCGCCGCTTCGACCGCCGCGTTCAGCGCCAGAATATTAGTCTGGAAGGCAATGGCGTCGATCAGGTCGATAATGTCGGACATCCTGTTCGATGTTTCGTTGATCAGGCGCATCTTGCTGGTGACCTGCTTCATCATCTCGCCGTTGTTTTTGACCACGGCAGCCGCATCGGCAGACAGGTTCGTCGCTTCTCCGGTGTGGGACGCGGTATTCTTCACCGTAGCGGTGATCTGCTCCATCGACGCGGCCGTCTGTTCAACGGAACTGGCCTGCTCCTCCGTGCGGGCAGCCAGATCCTGGTTGCCCGCGACAATCTGCGCGGCGGCGCTGGAGATGTTTTCCGATCCGGTTTGCACCTGCTGCACAATCTCCAGCAGGCGCGTTTTCATCTCCATCAGTGCGGTGAGTAGCAGTCCGGTTTCATCTTTACCGTGCGAGGTAATGCTGCCGGTGAGATCGCCATCGGCAATGGCCTCCGCAAAATTCACCGCGTCGTTCAGCGGGCGGGTAATGGATCGCACAATGAACCAGCCAGTCAGGCTGGCTGCCGCGACGCTGAAAAGCGTAATCAGGATCAGCAGGAGACGATTGGTGCGGAAATCACCTTCCACCTGCTCGCCCGCACTCTGCATTTCATGGTCCTGGATCGCAATCAACGCCTGCACTTTCGCTTTATAGGACTGTTGCAGGTTCAGGGTGTTGGTCATCATTTCGTTTATCGCGCCCGCACGGTCGTTATTCTGCACGGCCTGCAAAATGCGGTAGCGCGAGTCAAGATATTGCTGGCGCACGCCGTGGATATCGGCCAGCACCTGTTGGGATTTTTTATCCTTGAGAGCGTTGTCCAGCTCGCTCAGGATTGCGGCGATGCGCTCGCTGATCGCCTTCAGACGCTGCTCTGATTGCGCCGTGTACGTCCCCTGTTCGTCCAGCAGCATGAGCTGCTGCGTGCTGATAAATTCCTGGAAGTTGTCGATTAACTGGTTCGCTTTTACCGTCGTTGGATAATCGCTGGTAAGGATGGTTTGCATTCCATTGTTTGCCCGATTCAGGCTCATCAGAGACAAGCTTGCGCTGACGACCATCAGGACAATAAATAATCCAAACGCCAGAAATAATTTCGTGCCGATCTTTACGTCATGTATGAACATATTTACCCCATCGATGTGATTATTTCTCAGACGATCGCTGTTATCGACAGGAAACTCTCTAACTTTATGACTTTGATCGTTTTTTTATTTCCCACTTTCAATAAATCCGGGGCGTAGCAATTAAAAAACGGGTGCTTTTTTTAGTTACTTAATATTTCATTAACAACATAACTTATTCTGAAAAACAAAAAAGCCGTTTACCCCGGAGGAATAAACGGCTTTATCGAAGCATGCATTTCTTAATGCAGCACGGTAACCGCATCTTCAAGACGTCCGGCCCGGTGCTTAACCATCGCGGAAATCTGCGCGCTCTCTTCGACCAGGTCAGCATTTTTCTGCGTAATGCTGTCCAGCTCTGCCACGGCACGGGTCAGCTCTGTCAGGCCTGTCGCCTGCTCTGAGGTGGCGTGGCTGATCTGCGCGATAAGCTGCGTGACGTTTTTCACCTGCTCGACAATATCATCCATGGTACGTCCCGCGGCGTGGACCTGATCGGCGCCCGACTGCACTTTGCTGGCGCTGGCGTCGATCAGCTTACGAATATCGTTAGCTGCATTCGCGCTGCGGCTGGCAAGATGACGCACTTCGCCCGCCACCACCGCAAAGCCTTTCCCCTGCTCGCCCGCGCGTGCCGCCTCAACCGCGGCGTTCAGCGCCAGAATATTGGTCTGGAAGGCAATGTCATTGATAAGCGAGGTAATAGAGCCAATGCGCTGGGTACTGTCGGCAATGTCATCCATGGTTTTCACCACGGTCTGCATCGCGGTGCCCCCCTGCGTGGCCGCGCTGCTGGCGGCCATCGACAGCTTGTCGACTTCGGCTGCGGTCTCAGAGTTACTCTGCACCGACGCCGCCATCTGGTTCATTGTTGCCACGGTCTGCTGAACGTTAGCCACGGTCTGGCGCGTGCGGTCGTTGAGATCTTCATTGCCCTGCGCCAGCCTGTCGCTACCGTCGCGCACGCTCATCACCTGGCTGGAGACGTCGTTGATCAACCAGCGGCACATCAGCCCCAGCTGTCCGACGGCCCGCAGCGTTAGCCCCAGTTCATCGCTGCGGTCAAGATGCTGCACGCTGTTACGCTCTCCGGTAGCGACCCTGAGCGCCTGCCGTGCGACGTTTTCCACCGGGCGGACAATCTGTTGCTCAAACACCAGGGTGCCAAGCAGCATCACCACGGCTGCCGCCACCAGCGAAGC
>NZ_QFRV01000105.1:0-11669 GCF_004136805.1 Enterobacter cloacae complex sp. GF14B | reverse complement strand
CAGGTGGTGTACGCCGACCAGCTCGGGCTGGTGGACAGCGGGCTGACCACGTCGATGTGGCAGGCACCGGGGCTGGTGCGGGCATCCCCCTCACCCCGGCCCTCTCCCTAAGGGAGAGGGAGATTAAGTCCCCTCTCCCTTAGGGAGAGGGTTAGGGTGAGGGCATCAGGCCACACCAATATTTGAATCCCATCACATTCACTGCATTCCCCTTTTCCCTTTTACTCCCCGCTGGCTAAATTAGTAACTCATCCGACCACATAACAATAATTTTACACTGGAAGAGACTATGAGCCGCTACCCGTCGTTATTCGCCCCTCTCGATCTGGGGTTCATCACCCTCAAAAACCGCGTGCTGATGGGCTCAATGCACACCGGGCTGGAGGAGCGTCCGGACGGGGCTGAACGTCTGGCAGCCTTCTATGCCGAACGCGCGCGCCACGGGGTGGCGCTGATTGTCACCGGCGGCGTAGCCCCTGCCCCTTCCGGGGTGACGATGGAGGGCGGCGCGGTGTTGAATGATGCGTCACAACTGTCGCACCACCGCATTGTGACCGACGCGGTCCACCGCGAGGGCGGCAAAATCGCCCTGCAAATTCTGCATACCGGGCGCTACAGCTATCAACCGAACCTGGTTGCCCCCTCGGCTATTCAGGCGCCGATTAACCGCTTTACTCCTCACGCCCTTAGCCACGACGAGATCCTGGCGCTGATCGACGATTTTGCCCGCTGCGCCGCGCTGGCAAGGGAAGCAGGCTACGACGGCGTGGAGGTGATGGGCTCTGAAGGCTATCTGATTAACGAATTTCTCGCCGCACGCACCAACCAGCGCGACGACGAATGGGGTGGCGACTATGCCCGCCGCATGCGTTTTGCCGTGGAGGTGGTGCGCGCGGTGCGTGAACGTGCGGGTGCGGATTTTATTATCATCTTCCGCCTGTCGATGCTCGACCTGGTGGAAGGCGGCGGCACCTTCGACGAAACCGTGCAGCTGGCGCAGGCAATTGAAGCCGCCGGTGCCACCATTATCAACACCGGGATTGGCTGGCACGAAGCGCGCATCCCCACCATCGCCACGCCGGTGCCGCGTGCGGCGTTCAGCTGGGTAACGCGCAAGCTGAAAGGCAAAGTCTCCGTTCCGCTGGTGACCACTAACCGCATTAACGACCCGCAGGTGGCGGACGATGTGATCTCACGCGGCGACGCCGATATGGTCTCGATGGCGCGTCCGTTCCTCGCGGATGCCGAACTGCTCTCCAAAGCGCAAAGCGGCCGTGCGGATGAGATCAACACCTGCATCGGCTGTAACCAGGCCTGTCTGGATCAAATCTTCGCTGGCAAAGTCACCTCCTGCCTCGTTAACCCCCGCGCCTGCCATGAAACCAAAATGCCGGTGGTTACGACGGTCAATAAAAAACGCCTGGCCGTGGTGGGCGCTGGCCCGGCGGGCCTGGCGTTTGCGGTCAATGCCGCCTCGCGCGGGCACGGCGTGACGCTGTTTGATGCGCAGGGGGAGATTGGCGGGCAGTTTAATATCGCCAAACAGATCCCCGGCAAAGAGGAGTTCTACGAAACGCTGCGCTACTACCGCCGGATGATCGAGCTGACGGGCGTCGAGCTGCGGCTTAACCAGTTTGTCAGCGCGGCGGATCTGATCGGTTTCGACGAGGTGATCCTCGCGAGTGGGATCGCCCCGCGCACCCCTGCGATCGAGGGTATCGATCATCCGAAGGTATTGAGCTATCTGGACGTGCTGCGCGACAAAGCGCCGGTTGGCGAGAAGGTGGCGATTATCGGCTGCGGCGGGATCGGTTTTGATACCGCGATGTATTTAAGCCAGCCGGGCGAAGCCACCAGCCAGAACATCGCTGAGTTCTGCGTGGAATGGGGCATTGATACCAGTCTCAGTCAGTCCGGCGGTTTACGCCCGGAAGGGCCGCAGCTGCCGAAAAGCCCGCGTCAGATCGTGATGCTCCAGCGTAAGGCCAGCAAGCCGGGTGAAGGGCTGGGCAAAACCACTGGCTGGATCCACCGCGCCACCCTGCTCTCGCGCGGGGTGAAGATGATCCCGGCGGTGAGCTACCAGAAGATCGACGACGACGGGCTGCATGTGCTGATCGGTGGTGAACCGCAGCTGCTGCGCGTGGATCATGTGATTTTGTGCGCCGGACAGGAGCCAAAGCGCGATCTGGCCGATCCGCTGCGCGAAGCGGGTAAAACGGTGCATTTGATCGGCGGGTGCGACGTGGCGATGGAGCTGGATGCGCGGCGGGCGATTGCGCAGGGCACCCAGCTTGCACTGGTTATTTAGCGACGACGCCCCAGCTTCACCGATTTCAGCACCACGAATTTGTTATTGGTGGCAATGGTGACGCAGTTGCCGAAAATCTTCTTCAGCTTGTGGAAGTAGTCCAGGTGGCGGTTCGCCACGATGTACAGCTCGCCGTTGATTTTCAGGCAGCGGCGCGCGTGGTGGAACATCTCCCACGCGACGTTATCCGTCAGGGCGTGCTTCTGGTGGAACGGCGGGTTACAGAATACCGCGTTGAAGCGGAAAGGCTCTACGCCCGACAGCGCGTTATTGATCATAAACTCGCAGCGATCCAGCGCTTCAGGCAGGTTAGTTTCCACGTTCAGACGGCTGGAGGCCACCGCCATTGGCGATTCGTCGCTGAACACCACGCTGGCCTCCGGGTTCTTCGCCAGCAGCGTCAGGCCAATCACGCCATTGCCGCAGCCCAGGTCGACAATCTCACCCTCAAGATTTTCCGGCAGATGTTCCATAAAGAAACGCGCCCCGATATCCAGACCGGTACGGGAAAAGACGTTCGCGTGGTTGTGGATGGTCCAGTCGGTACCTTCCAGTTTCCAGCTCAGCGTTTCTGGCGCGTCGGCCAGCGCCGGTGCGCTGAAGGTGCAGTTGATCAGGCGCGCTTTTTTCCAGGCAAGCGTCGTGGTGGTCGGGCCGAGGACCTTCTCGAACAGCTCCAGCGTCGAGGTGTGAATATCGCGCGCTTTGGCACCCGCGATAATGCGGGTTTCTGGCGTGACGACTTTACGCAGCGCGCGCAGCTGCTGCTCCAGCAGCGCCATGGTTTTTGGCACCTTAATCAGCACCACGCCCGGCGCCTGCGGGTAGTCCGCGGTGCTGTCGAGGAACTTCACGCTGGACTCTTCGATGTCGTTATGGCGCAGGTTTTCACGCGTCGCCAGTTCGCTTAAGTAAGAATCGCCGATACTGTAAGGCGCATGTTCCGCCAGCGCGCAGGCCAGCGCGCCAAACGCGTCATTCAGGATCAGAACCGGGCCGCTGATTTCAGTCTCATCCAACTGTTGCAGCAGATATTCATCCGCCGCTTCCCACGCCTGAAGCGGGTTCACGTCGTCCGTTTCCGGGAAACGTTTAAGGTTGAGTGAACGGAAACCGTTGTCTAAGTGGCTCATCGGCCCTCCTGAATGGTAAAATTTGGCGTATCCCTGAAAAGGGTGCGTGAGTATACCCGTTTTCACACTATTTTGGGGTTTTGATGAACCAGCTGACTTATCTCCAGGGCTATCCGGAGCATTTACTTTCCCAGGTTCGTGACCTGATTGCCGCGGGAAAGCTCGGTGCGGTGCTGGAAAAACGCTACCCGGGCACGCATGATTTCGCGACTGACAAAGCCCTCTGGCAGTATACGCAGGATCTGAAAAACCAGTATCTTAAGAGCGCCCCGCCGATCAACAAGGTGATGTACGACAATAAGATCCATGTGCTGAAAAACGCGCTCGGCCTGCATACCGCCATCTCCCGCGTGCAGGGCGGCAAGCTGAAGGCTAAAGCGGAGATCCGCGTCGCGACCGTCTTTCGCAATGCGCCGGAAGCCTTTCTGCGGATGATCGTGGTGCACGAGCTGGCGCACCTGAAAGAGAAAGAGCACGACAAAGCCTTCTATTCCCTGTGCTGCCACATGGAGCCACAGTACCACCAGCTGGAGTTTGATACCCGTTTGTGGCTGACGCATTTATCGTTAAAGAGTAATGCGCAGTAGCGCACGCGAAATGTCATGATGACGTGCTACAGTGGTTTTAAGTTCCCTGCTACGGAGTACGTAAACGTTTATGATACGTTTCGCAGTCATCGGTACGAACTGGATCACGCGCCAGTTCGTCGACGCCGCCCACGAAACCGGCAAATATAAGCTCACCGCAGTCTATTCCCGCAGCCTTGAGCAGGCGCAGAGTTTTGCGAATGACTACCTGGTTGAACATCTGTTCACCTCGCTCGATGAGATGGCGCAAAGCGACGCCATTGACGCGGTCTATATTGCCAGCCCGAATTCTCTGCATTTCCCGCAAACGAAGCTGTTCCTCAGCCACAAAAAACACGTGATTTGCGAGAAGCCGCTGGCCTCGAATATTGAGGAAGTGGAAGCCGCCATTGCGCTTGCCCGGGAAAACCAGGTGGTGCTGTTTGAAGCGTTCAAAACCGCCAGCCTGCCGAACTTCCTGCTGTTGCAGCAGTCCCTGCCGAAAATTGGCAAAGTGCGTAAAGCCTTTATCAACTACTGCCAGTATTCCTCGCGCTACCAGCGCTACCTGGACGGCGAAAACCCGAACACCTTTAACCCGGCCTTCTCGAATGGCTCGATTATGGATATCGGTTTTTACTGCCTGGCCTCTGCGGTCGCCCTGTGGGGTGAACCGCACGGCGTAACGGCCACCGCCAGCCTGCTGGAGAGCGGCGTGGATGCACATGGCGTTGTGGTGCTGGACTACGGTGATTTCAGCGTGACGTTGCAGCACTCGAAGGTCAGTGACTCCGTACTGCCAAGCGAAATTCAGGGCGAAGACGGCTCGCTGGTGATCGAAAAAATCTCCGAATGCCAGAAGCTAAGCATCGTTCCCCGCGGCGGCAAAGCGCAGGAGCTGACGCAGCCTCAGCATATTAACACTATGCTCTATGAGGCAGAGGTCTTCGCCCGTCTGGTAGAAGACAACGAAGTGAACCACCCGGGGCTGGCAATCAGCCGCACCACGGCGAAGCTGCAAACGGAGATCCGCCGACAGACTGGCGTGATTTTCCCCGCAGACGGCGTGAATGTGGAAGCCGTCGCGTAAAGCTGTGTAATGAAATCGTGCAGACCATTGACGAAACCGATGGTCTGACATAATTTGTTACCTGCAAAGGGGAGTAACTTCTTCGCCGGTGGATCGTCATTACGATGCGTGCAAAACCGCATCCGGTCGCCGGGCAACCTTCGAGGTTGTAAGTGAGACCTTGCCGGAAGGCGAGGTCTATGCATAAAAAGCTAACGGCTATCGTCTTCTGACCATAGCCGTTTTTGTTTTTTATGTGTAAGGAAAATAGTATGCATTCTGTCGGCACTCCAATGCTGTGGGGCGGATTCGCGGTTGTCGTGCTCATCATGCTGGCGATCGACCTCTTTTTGCAGGGTCGTCGCGGCGAACACGGCATGAGCGTCAAGCAAGCCGCCGTCTGGTCGCTGGTATGGGTTACCCTCTCACTTCTTTTCTGCGCCGCCTTCTGGTGGTATCTGGCCTCAACCGAAGGCCGCGCGGTGGCCGATCCTCAGGCACTCGCCTTCCTCACCGGCTATCTGATTGAAAAAGCACTGGCGGTTGATAACGTCTTCGTCTGGCTGATGCTGTTCAGTTACTTCGCCGTGCCTGCGGCTCTGCAACGCCGCGTGCTGGTGTACGGCGTTCTGGGCGCTATTGTCCTGCGTACCATCATGATCTTCGCCGGTAGCTGGCTGATTACCCAGTTCGAATGGCTGTTGTATGTATTTGGTGCGTTCCTGCTGTTCACCGGGGTCAAAATGGCGCTGGCGAAAGAAGACGATACCGGTATCGGTGATAAGCCGTTGGTGAAGTGGTTCCGGGGTCATCTGCGCATGACGGACAAGATCGAGAGCGAGCATTTCTTCGTGCGTAAGAACGGCCTGCTGTTCGCCACCCCGCTGCTGCTGGTGCTGATTCTGGTCGAGCTGAGCGACGTGATTTTCGCGGTGGACAGTATCCCGGCTATCTTCGCAGTTACCACCGACCCGTTCATCGTTCTGACCTCGAACCTGTTCGCCATCCTCGGCCTGCGTGCGATGTACTTCCTGCTGGCAGGCGCGGCAGAGCGCTTCTCAATGCTGAAGTACGGCCTGTCGGTGATTCTGGTGTTTATCGGTATCAAGATGCTGATCGTCGATTTCTACCATATCCCGATCGCCATTTCGCTCGGCGTGGTGTTTGGCATTCTGCTGGTGACGCTGATTATCAATACCTGGGTTAACCGCCAGCACGATAAGAAGCAGCAGGTTTAGTGCAACGTTCGGTGCGGGCTGATGCCCTCACCCCACCCCTCTCCCACAGGGAGAGGGGGAAATGCAATGCAGGCCGGGTAAGCGTAGCGCCACCCGGCGCTTTCGTTAACCAATAGTTAAAAAACATGACGCAACACGTAAAATCCAGCATTTTACGCTTCCCTCCTTTCACGTATTCCCTATACTCGACCAGGCAAACATTTACTTACATCCGGAAATAAATGTGACTTAGAGCACATCCAGGATGGAACGCAATTTCACTCAGGAATAACGTATGAGCACACAATCACGCGGTCTGTTCGCGCGCCTGGCGCAGGGCAGTCTTGTAAAACAAATTCTGGTCGGGTTGGTACTGGGTATTCTGCTGGCCATGGTGTCGAAACCTGCCGCGGAGGCCACGGGGCTGCTCGGGACGCTGTTTGTGGGCGCCCTGAAGGCCGTCGCCCCGGTACTGGTGCTGATGCTGGTGATGGCGTCGATTGCCAACCACCAGCACGGACAAAAAACCAACATTCGCCCTATTCTGTTCCTGTATCTGCTGGGAACCTTCTCTGCTGCCTTAACGGCCGTTGTGTTTAGCTTCCTGTTCCCGTCTACGCTGCACCTGACCAGCGCGGCCGGTGATATCACCCCGCCGTCCGGGATTGTGGAAGTCCTTCGCGGCCTGCTGATGAGCATGGTCTCTAACCCCATCACCGCACTGATGAGCGGAAACTACATTGGCATCCTGGTCTGGGCGATTGGTCTGGGCTTCGCGCTTCGTCATGGCAACGAGACCACGAAAAACCTGGTCAACGATTTGTCCAATGCCGTGACTTTCATGGTGAAGCTGGTGATTCGCTTTGCACCAGTCGGTATCTTTGGTCTGGTTTCTTCGACGCTGGCCACTACCGGTTTCGACGCACTGTGGGGCTACGCGCAGCTGCTGGTCGTCCTGGTCGGCTGTATGCTGCTGGTGGCGCTGGTGATCAACCCGCTGCTGGTGTTCTGGCAGATCCGCCGCAACCCGTATCCGCTGGTGCTGACTTGCCTGCGCGAGAGCGGCGTGTATGCCTTCTTTACCCGCAGCTCGGCGGCGAACATTCCGGTCAACATGGCGCTGGCGGAGAAGCTGAACCTGGATCGCGATACCTATTCCGTGTCGATCCCGCTGGGTGCGACCGTGAACATGGCGGGTGCGGCGATCACCATCACCGTGCTGACCCTGGCGGCAGTGCATACGCTGGGTATTCCGGTGGATCTGCCAACCGCGCTGCTGCTGAGCGTCGTTGCATCACTGTGTGCCTGTGGCGCATCCGGCGTGGCGGGCGGATCGCTGCTGCTGATCCCGCTGGCCTGTAACATGTTCGGTATCCCGAACGAGATTGCCATGCAGGTTGTCGCGGTCGGCTTCATTATCGGCGTATTGCAGGATTCCTGCGAGACTGCGCTGAACTCCTCTACCGACGTGCTGTTTACCGCCGCAGCCTGTCAGGCGGAAGATGCGCGTTTAGCGAAGAACGCCCTGCGCAGTTAAAAAGAAAAGCCCGGTGGCGGCTACGCCTTACCGGGCCTACAAGGTAAATGCAAAACGGCAACATGTGTTGCCGTTTTTAGTGTTTGCACCCTCTCCCTGTGGGAGAGGGCCGGGGTGAGGGCACCAGTCCGCACCCGACTTATAGCGTCACACCACTCTTAAAGATCGCCAGCTCGCGGAAGTCGTTCTTCTCGTTGCAGGTCTGCCTGCCGCTGGCAAATTCCACAATCGTGTCCACGAATTCGCTCAGCAGCTGCGGCATCGCTTTGCCGTGGATCAACTGGCCCGCGTCAAAGTCGATCCAGTGCTTTTTCTTCGCCGCCAGTTCGCTGTTAGTGGCGATTTTCACCGTTGGCACAAATCCGCCGTACGGCGTACCGCGTCCGGTACTGAACAGCACCATATGGCAGCCGGCTCCCGCCAGCGCGCTGGTGGCGACCGCATCGTTACCGGGCGCGCTCAGCAGGTTCAGACCGTGCGTTTTCAGGCGCTCGCCGTAGCGCAGAACGTCAACCACCTGGCTCGCGCCCGCTTTCTGGGTGCAGCCGAGGGATTTCTCCTCCAGCGTGGTGATTCCGCCCGCCTTGTTCCCCGGCGACGGGTTCTCGTAAATCGGCTGATTGTGGGCAATGAAGTACTGTTTGAAGTCGTTCACCATGGTGACGGTCTTCTCAAACGTCTCTTCGTCGCGACAGTGGCTCATCAGAATGCGCTCTGCGCCGAACATCTCCGGCACTTCGGTCAGCACCGTGGTGCCGCCGTTGGCAATCACATAATCCGAGAAGCGGCCCAGCATCGGGTTAGCGGTAATGCCGGAAAGCCCGTCAGACCCGCCGCACTCCAGGCCAAACTTCAGTTCACTCAGCTTGCCCGGCTCGCGCTTGTCGTGACGCATCACCTCGTACAGCTGGTGCAGCTGTTCAACGCCCGCTTCCACTTCGTCGTCCTGGTGCTGACACACCATAAAGTGCACGCGCTCAGGATCGAACTCGCCCAGCGTATCGCGGAAGGCGTCAACCTGATTGTTTTCACAGCCGAGGCCAATCACCAGCACCGCCCCCGCGTTCGGGTGGCGCACCATATTTTGCAGCATGGTGCGGGTATTGATGTGGTCGTCGCCCAGCTGGGAACAACCGTAGGTGTGGCTGAACAGATGCACGCCGTCGGTGCCTTCAGCATTGTTAGTCTCTTTCAGGAAACGCGTCTGAATTTGACGCGCGATCCCGTTCACGCAGCCGACGGTCGGGAGGATCCACAGTTCATTGCGGATCCCCACCTCGCCGCTGGCGCGGCGGTAGATCTGCACCTCACGATCGGCCGCCTGTCCTTCTTCTGCCTGGAAGTCAGGTTGATAGCTGTACTCGTCCAGATCGCTGAGATTGGTGCGGGTATTGTGAGAATGAATGTATTCACCCGGCGCAATATCCGCCAGCGCATGACCGATGGGCAAACCGTACTTCACCACGTTCTCCCCTTTCGCGATGGGGATCAGGGCAAACTTATGTCCACGTCCAATGGCCTGGCGTAACGTCACCGACTGGTTGTTGAAGGTCACTTCCGTCCCTTCGGCTAAATCGGCCAGCGCGACGGCAACGTTATCCAGCGAATGGATTTTGATGTATTGCATATCAACCTCAAACGGCCTTAGTTCAGTTCAATGGCGAAGTAGTCACGCGCATTGTTAAAGCAGATGTTTCTCACCATTTCGCCCAGCAGCTGGATATCTGCTGGCGCTTCGCCCGCGTGCACCCAGCGGCCAATCATCTGGCACAGAATACGGCGGAAATATTCATGGCGGGTATAGGAGAGGAAACTGCGGCTGTCGGTCAGCATGCCAACGAAGCGGCTCAACAGGCCGAGCTGCGCCAGCTGCGTCATCTGACGCTCCATGCCGTCTTTCTGATCGTTAAACCACCAGCCGGAACCGAACTGCATCTTGCCCGGCATCCCTTCGCCCTGGAAGTTGCCGATCATGGTGCCCAGCACTTCGTTATCGCGTGGGTTCAGGCAGTAAAGGATGGTTTTTGGCAGCAGGTTTTGCTCGTTCTGTTTGCTCAGCAGTTTTGACAGCTCTTCCGCCATCGGACGGTCGTTGATGGAGTCAAAGCCCACGTCCGCGCCCAGCAGTTTGAACTGACGCTGGTTGTTATTACGCAGCGCGCCGATGTGATACTGCTGAACCCAGCCGCGGCGGGCATATTCCGCACCGAGGAACACCAGTACCGCCGTTTTAAACTGCGCCACTTCGTGCTCACTCAGGGCTTCGCCGGAGAGACGACGCGCCAGAATGCTGTCCAGCTCAGCTTCGCTGGATTCCGCGAACAGCACTACGTCCAGCGCGTGGTCAGACACTTTACAGCCGTGTGCGGCAAAGTGATCCAGACGTTTGGTCAGCGCGGTTTGCAGATCGCCAAAGCGACGGATATCGGTGTCAGACACTTCCGCCAGCTTCGCCATGTAGTCGTTAAAGGTCGGCAGCTCGATGTTGAAGGCTTTATCCGGGCGCCAGCTTGGCAGCACTTTGATGTCAAACGTGCTGTCCTTCGCGACAACCGCGTGGTGCTCCAGAGTGTCGACCGGATCGTCGGTGGTGCCCACCATCTTCACGTTCATCTGCTTCATGATGCCGCGCGCCGAGAAGCTATCCTGCGCCAGCAGGTCGTTGCACTGATCCCAGATTTCATCCGCCGTGGCGGGAGAGAGCAGCTTGCCGGTGATACCAAACGGACGACGCAGTTCAAGGTGCGTCCAGTGGTATAACGGGTTACCGATGGTGTGGGGAACAGTAGCGGCCCAGGCGTCAAACTTCTCGCGATCGGTCGCGTCGCCGGTACACAGGCGCTCGGCCACGCCGTTGGTGCGCATTGCGCGCCACTTATAGTGGTCACCCTTCAGCCAGATATCATACAGGTTTTTGAAACGGTAATTTTCGGCAACCTGCTGCGGCGGTAAATGGCAGTGGTAGTCGAAAATCGGCTGGTCTTTTGCGTAGTCGTGGTACAGGCGGCGAGCAAATTCGGTATCTAACAGAAAATCGTCGGTCATAAACGGTGTCATTATCGTCTTCCTCATTACGGGAGCGTCAGAAAGCTTATGTTCAGATGCTGCAAAGTTATCACACCAATTTCCAGAGTCCGACGTTTTTTTCGTGAGTTAGATCAATAAACGTCGACAAATAAATTACCCTCAAAGGGGTAAACCCTCTCTCAGGCCGCGCCAGTTCTGGCTTTGCGCGTGCCGCATAATGTCCCTACAAAGATTCACACTTTTGTGATGTCACTCACCTTTTAAAGTTGTATGACAAGTTATCTTTTCGCCGTCGCAAACTATAAGCCGACGGAATGCATTACCGGTGTTTGATACATCGGATTTAACGGTACGGAAGCCGACTTAGCACGATTACTAATGGCAAGGTTCGGGCCGTTCCGGGACAGGTTCCCGGTTACGCCCCTCCCGTTACAGAACAGCTCCCGGCAACGGTTGAGTTGTTGCCGTGTCCCGACACGGAAATAACATAACGATGAGGTTTTACATGCGTAAAATTAAAGGGTTACGTTGGTACATGATCGCACTGGTGACGCTCGGCACCGTGCTGGGCTACCTGACACGTAACACCGTGGCAGCAGCGGCGCCAACGTTGATGGAAGAGTTACATATCTCCACGCAGCAATACTCTTACATCATTGCGGCTTACTCTGCCGCTTACACCGTAATGCAGCCTGTTGCAGGTTATGTTCTTGATATTCTGGGTACAAAAATTGGTTATGCCTTCTTCGCTGTAGCCTGGGCCGTCTTCTGTGGGGCGACCGCGCTGGCCGGCAGCTGGGGCGGACTGG
>NZ_QFRV01000104.1:0-11693 GCF_004136805.1 Enterobacter cloacae complex sp. GF14B | reverse complement strand
GGCGGTTTCGCTGGAGACGGCGCGGCTTTACGCCGAGCTGCTGGCGGAAAACATCCAGCGCCGACGGGTGGAGAAAGAGCTGCGCGCCAGCCAGACCTCACTGATGCTGGGCGAGCAGATCAGCCATACCGGCAGCTGGCGCTGGGAGCTGGTGCAGGATCTGATGTTTATGTCTGAAGAGTACGCCCGTATCCTTGGCCTGCCGGAGCAGCAAAAGATGATCTCAATGGCGGAGTTTTTAACCTTCGTGCATGAGGACGATTATGGCCGGATCAGCACCCTCGTTAACCAGAGCGTGCGCGACGGGCTGTCGATGCGCGCGGAGTTTCGCATTATCCGCACCGACGGCTCCGTTCGCTACATCCTCGGGATTGGCGATCCGGTCGGCGTCGGCAGCGAAGTGAATGAGTATTACGGCATCATTACCGACATCACCAGCCAGCGGGCGGCGGAAGATGCGATGCGGGTGGCGCAGGCGGATCTGGCGCGAGTCTCACGGGCCACCACCGTCGGGCAACTGACCTCCTCGATCGCGCACGAGATCAACCAGCCGCTGATGTCGATTGTCTCGAACGCCGGCGCGAGCCTGCGCTGGCTCAACCGCGATCCGGCGCGGCTGGACAAAGTGCGCGAGGGGCTGGAGGAGATCGCCGCCGAAGGCGAGCGGGCAGGGGAGATCATTCGCAGCATTCAGTCTCTGACGCGCAAACAGGACCCCACGTTTACGCGTATTGATCTGCACTTCCTGATCCACCACATCATTATGCTTTCACGCAGCGAACTTGAGCTGCGACACATAAGCGTTGATTATCTTCTGAACGCTGACGACAGCTTTATCATCGGCGACAGCGTGCAGATCCAGCAGGTGCTGCTTAACCTGGTGATGAATGCGATGGAAGCGATGGCGGAAGTGACGGATCGCCCGTGCAGCATCACGATCTCCACCGCGAACTGCGGCGAGGGGAAGGTGATCTTTGAGATCGCCGATACCGGCAGCGGCATTGAGCCGGAGCTCACCGAGCGGATCTTTGACTCGTTCTATTCGACCAAAGCGCAGGGAATGGGGATGGGGCTGACCATCAGCGCCAGCATCATTGAACGGCACCGGGGGAAACTGAGCGCGCGCCGCAGAGAGCCGTACGGCACGGTATTTACCTTCGCGTTGCCGCTTGCCGGACAGGAGGAGTAACGGTTATTCCACTGGTTGATGTTTGGTCAGGCGCTCGACGGCCCTGACCAGTTCGGCCACGGAGCGGACCTGCATTTTCTCCATTACCCGGCGGCGGTGCACTTTCACCGTGATCTCACTGACGCCCAGCTCGGCGGCGATCTGCTTGTTGAGCTTGCCGCTGATGGCCAGCTCAAGCACCTCATGCTCGCGCGGCGTGAGGGACATGTGGCGCTGCTTCAGGGCGTAGTGCTCTTTGACGCGGGCGGCGTTGTGCTGTGCCAGTCTGAGCGCGGATTCGATGGAGCCGATGAGCGCGCTGGATTCAACGGGCTTAGTGAGAAATTCATAGGCTCCGCCTTTGATCGCCCGGACGGACATAGGGATGGTGCCGTGACCGGTGAGAAAGATGATCGGTATTTCCCGCCCGCTGGCTTTCAGCGCATCTGCGACATCAAATCCGGTTATCGTGGGCATCTGCATATCGAGGATCACGCAGGAGGGCAGATCCTCAAAGGGATGGCTGAGAAAGGCTTCTGCTGAGGAAAAGCCAAGGGCGTGCATATCCGCGGATTCCAGCAGCCTGACAACGGACTGTCTGACTGTGTCATCGTCATCAACCACATAAACAATGTGTTCCATTCACCGCCCCGGTGTGTGATCAGTAAATCATCGACAATAAAATAGCGCCTTTTTGAACGTAAGCGACTGTTTGCTATCCTCATTCATACTAACACATTAATTATTATTATCATTTACCAATATGAAGATGATATGAAAGTGTAATAAAAATGTGGCGAATTAGTTAGGAGTGGAGCGCTGTTTTTAGTGACCTTTCCGGGGGCGGAGCCAGCGCACGACACGCGATGTTTTGTGTGAGGACGCCGACGGGTAAAACAGGCTACACTCTGATTTTGAGCGCGACAAGCTGAGGACATAACGATGCACTACACACTGAAAAGCAGTGACGATAAAGAAAAAGCGGAAGGAACAAACGGCGCGGGCGCTCTACAGCAAAAACTGCTGGAATCCCGTTCGATTGTCATCTCCGGTGAAATCAACCAGGAGCTGGCCCAGAAAGTCATCACTCAGATGATCCTGCTGCAAAGCGTCAGTAACGATCCGATCAAGCTGTACATCAACAGCCAGGGCGGCCATGTAGAAGCGGGCGATACCATCCACGACTTCATTAAGTTTATCCGTCCGGAAGTACACGTTATTGGCACCGGCTGGGTGGCAAGCGCCGGGATCACCATCTTCCTGGCGGCGAAAAAAGAGCACCGCTACTCGCTGCCAAATACCCGCTTTATGATCCACCAGCCGCTGGGCGGCGTGCGCGGTCAGGCAACGGATATTGAGATCGAAGCGCGGGAGATCATCCGCATGCTGGAACGCGTGAACAAGCTGATTGCCGACGCCACCGGCCAGCCGCTGGAGAAAGTGAAGAAAGACACCGACCGTAACTTCTGGATGTCACCGGCGGAAGCGCTGGACTACGGCATCGTGGGCAAACTGATCACCCATTATGACGAGCTGAACCTGGATTA
Organism: Enterobacter cloacae complex sp. GF14B; assembly: GCF_004136805.1. Classification (NCBI taxonomy): domain Bacteria; kingdom Pseudomonadati; phylum Pseudomonadota; class Gammaproteobacteria; order Enterobacterales; family Enterobacteriaceae; genus Enterobacter; species Enterobacter cloacae complex sp. GF14B. The sequence goes on along the minus strand of NZ_QFRV01000104.1, from coordinate 8,978 downwards.
AGTTTTAGCCTGCGTGTGCGTCGGGTGACGGCTTCGCCTTACCCGACCTACACGCGCTCGATTGACCCATGACAAGTTCCCCCTCTGCTTTCTTACCTATAATCGCGCCTGTTTACCCTCTCACTGGTGCTAACCATGGCGTATCAACTGAACCTGAACTGGCCGGAATTTCTTGAAAAATACTGGCAAAAACAACCCGTTGTACTGAAAAATGCCTTCCCGAATTTTGTCGACCCCATTACCCCTGATGAACTGGCGGGTCTGGCGATGGAGCCGGAAGTCGATAGCCGCCTGGTAAGCCACGCTAACGGCAAGTGGCAGGCGAGCAATGGCCCGTTTGAGCATTTCGATAACCTCGGTGAAACCGGCTGGTCCCTGCTGGCGCAGGCGGTGAACCACTGGCATATGCCCGCCGCAGAGCTGGTGCGTCCGTTCCGCGTCCTGCCGGACTGGCGTCTCGATGACCTGATGATCTCCTTTTCTGTCCCGGGCGGCGGCGTTGGGCCGCATATCGATCAGTACGATGTGTTTATCATCCAGGGGATGGGCAGCCGCCGCTGGCGCGTGGGTGACAAGCTGCCGATGCGTCAGTTCTGCCCGCATCCGGCTCTGCTACATGTCGATCCGTTTGAGCCGATCATCGACGAAGATCTGGCGCCGGGCGATATCCTCTACATTCCGCCTGGATTCCCGCATGACGGCTTCACCCATGAAACCGCGCTCAACTACTCTGTCGGTTTTCGCGGGCCGAACGGTCGCGATCTGATCAGCAGCTTTGCCGACTATGCGCTGGAGAACGATCTGGGCGGCGAACACTACAGCGATCCGGATCTGGCCTGCCGCGAACACCCGGGCCGCGTGGAGCAGTACGAGCTTGATCGCATTCGCGAGATGATGATCGACATGATTAGCAAGCCGGATGATTTCACGAAATGGTTTGGCAGCTTCGTCTCCACGCCGCGTCACGAGCTGGATATTGCCGCCGCCGAGCCGCCGTATTCCGCAGAAGAGGTGCTGGACGCGCTTCAGGGCGGCGAAACGCTGTCGCGCCTGAGCGGCCTGCGCGTGCTGAACGTTAACGGCAGCTTCTTTATCAACAGTGAACAGCTGGAAACGGCGGATGTGAACGGGGCAGACGCGCTGTGCCGCTACACCGAGCTCGGCCAGGCCGAGCTGGGCGAGGCGCTGAATAATCCGGCGTTTGTGGACGAACTCACCGGGCTGATTAACCAGGGGTACTGGTACTTCGACGAGTAACAGCAGGCGGCGTTTAGTCAGCCTAAACGCCGCTACGTTCAAACCAGCATATTACACGCCTTCCAGTAGTTCAAAAGCCGCTCGTCGTCGCGCTCTTTCTCCGCTTTGATTTTCATCGCCTGGGCGAGATTTTCTCGCGATACTTCATGGCCTTTTTGCACGATGTCTAAAACCGCTTCACCAAGAGCCAGCGAAATTTCTGTCCGATTGTTGCGAATCGTCATAAATACCTCCTCGTTGGTTGCGATAAGTTAATTATGAACGGGAAATAATCAGTCGGTAATAATTCATCTCATTCTTATTTTTTCATTTCGGCGTTAAGTAGAATGAATATTCGGTTCTGTCAATGATGTTTCAAAATGCTAATAGGGCGTTTAAGCCTTAATTTATGCGCTACAGTTAATTTCGTGCAACAGGCAAATAACCGAAACAGGAGAATAATTATGGTAGATAAAAGCGCAATTAAGGATCACACTCAGGTTGTCGCCAGCTGCGGAACGCACGTCGGGGTTGTGGACCATCTTGATGGTGAACGTATCAAGCTTGCGAAGAGCGATCCGGAATCGGGCGGCAAGCACCATTTTATTCCTCTCGGCTGGGTTGATAAAGTCGAAGATAATAAAGTTGTCCTGACCAAAAACCATAAAGAGGTTTTTGCTGAGTGGCAGGAAGCATAAATATATCTCTCGCAAGGAAATATATGCCTTCGCTCCGGCTTCGTCCGGAGCGTAATAGTGTCTGCGCCCGGTGATTGCTGCCATTGCAAATGGATGGTACTGTTTTGCCTGTCCTTTCCCGATGCAGGCCCCGAATGATGCTCCAGAGTGAAAATAAATCAGCGAAACGCATATTTTTTGTTGAAGATTTTCAGGTATTCGGCGAGCGCTATGGCATCGACTACCGTTTCCCCCAGTTAAAAGAGGCGCAGGTCAGCGGTAGCCCCGTGTTGCAGGGGAATGTTGAAGAGATGATGCTCTCGTCCGGCATTTCGCTGACCCATTCCGACGTACGTGTATTACAGCCCTATGAAACCACCTCTCGCCACAGCAGCCCGCTCTATATGCTGGTGGTGCTGGAAGGGTGCGTGTCGCTCACGCTCAATGGTATCAATTATCCCGTCCGCCCGGGCATGGCGTTCAGCTCACGTCTGAGTGAAGATCAGGTAATGAGCGCGCGTCACGATGCCGACAGCACGCTGAAAACGCTCTCGTTTGGCGTGTACCCGCACGATGCCGGACGTGAAGCCTTGCTTGAGTCATTGCTTCTGGAATGGCAAAGCCTGAATGCACCCGCGTTTGTCTGGCAGGTTCCCGAGTTTGTGATGTCAGGTATTCTGCATGCGCAGCGGCAGGGGGTAAGCGTGCTTTCACGCAAGCTGTTGCTTGAGGGGCTGATGTATCAGCTGCTCGGCCATGGCCTCAACCAGCGCCAGCAGCCTTGCCCAAGCCGCCCTGAGCATGCGCGTCTTGAACGCGTGCGGAGCCTGCTGGAACAGTCTCCTGAACGGGAGCATACTCTCGCGCAGCTGGCAGCCCTGGCTGCAATGAGCCCAAGCAGCCTGCGTAGCAAGTTCCGTCAGCGCTATGGCTGCACCCTCTTCGACTATCTCCGCAACTGTCGCCTTGCGCTGGCGCGCCGCTATCTGCTGGAAGGCCACAGCGTGCAGCAGGCGGCGTGGATGTGCGGGTATCAGCATGCCACCAACTTCGCCACCGCGTTTCGTCGTCATTACGGGATTTCACCGGGTGACGTGCGCAAACTCCGCTAACGTAATTTCTCCTGTCGCGCGAATGCATCCCGTGCGGTTTAGCATCGCGCATACGTAACCTGGCTGTACGCATAGCCGTTTGCACTCTCAAAAAGGTAATAATTCTTATTAACAATAAGAAATATCTCTGGAGAGGGTTATGTTTGCTAAATCGCGTCTGGCACTGCTGGTGGGATGGGTTACCGGTAGCGTCGCTTTTCCTTTACTGGCGCAGGATGCCCAAAAAACTGACACCGTGGTGGTGACCTCGCAGATGCAGTCTGCGGCCACCAAGCTTGAAACACCGGATATTGAAACCCCGCAGTCGGTCTCTATCGTCACGCGCGAGCAGTTCGAAGAGCAGGGCGCAACCAGCGTGCGTCAGGCCGTGAGCTACACGCCGGGGGTCTACAGCAACCAGATCGGGGCGTCAAACCGCTTTGACTACATGGTGCTGCGCGGCTTCTCGGACGGCAGTCTGGACAACGTCTACCTCGACGGCCTGAAGATGATGGGCGACACCAATTCCCACAGCTCGCTGGTGGTTGACCCGTGGTTCCTGGACAGTATCGAAGTCGTGCGCGGTCCGGCCTCCGTGCTCTATGGCCGCTCATCGCCGGGCGGGATTGTGGCGCTCACCTCCCGTAAGCCATCGTTCGATCCTGGCGGGGAGATTAAGCTCTTCGCCGGTAACAATAACCAGCGTGGGGCGATGTTCGACGTGACCGGCCCGGTTGATGATAACGACCGCGTGGCGGTGCGCCTCAGCGGGATGACCCGCTATGCTGATTCCCAGTTCGATCCGCTCAAAGAAGAGCGTTACGCCCTGATGCCGAGCCTGACCTGGCGTTTCACCGACAACACCCGTCTGGATCTGATGGCCTACCTGCACCGCGATCCGGAAGGCGGTAGCCACTCCGGCCTGCCATATGAGGGCACCGTTGTACCGCACAGCGGTAAGAAAATCTCCAACACCTTCTTCGAGGGCGAGGACGATTACGACAAGTACGATCGTCGGGAAAACATGGTCGGCTATAACATCGAGCACCTGTTTGACAGCGGCTGGTCTGTGCGCCAGAAGCTGCGCTACCTGCACACCAAAGTCGAGCTGAACCAGGTGTATGCCGCAGGCTGGCTGAATGACACCGAGCTGAATCGCGGCTATTCCGGCTCTGACGAGAAGATGAACGCCATCATCCTGGATAACCAGGTCGACGGCAGCTTCGACACCGGGGAGGTGAACCACCGCGTGCTGATCGGCATGGACTATCAGGACCGCACCAACAACGTCACCGGCTACTACGGCGGCTTCCCGCCGATTGACGCTTTCCATCCTGTTTACGGTGCGAAGCCGGACTACATCACCCAGTACAGCAGGGAAAAGCATAAGCTTCGCCAGGCCGGTTACTACCTACAGGATCAGATGTCCGTTGACCGCTGGCGCCTGACGCTCGGCGGGCGTTACGACCAGGTGAGCGTGTCGAACGTCGACAACTTTAACCACACCCGCAGCGATCTGGATAAAAACAACTTCAGCAGCCGCGCGGCGCTGCTGTATCTGTTTGATAACGGCGTTGCGCCGTACGTCAGCTACTCCACCGCCTTTACGCCGACCAGCTTTGCCGACGAGCAGGGCAATATCCTGGATCCGATGAAGGGCAAGCAGTGGGAAGCGGGCGTGAAGTATGAGCCAGAGGGGATGAACAGCCAGTTCAGCGCCTCGGTGTTCCGCATCAACCAGAAGAACATTGCCACCAAAGAGGAGCCGACCGATCCGTACCGTTCCATTGGTGAAATCGAATCCGAAGGCGTTGAGCTGGAGGCGATTGGTCAGCTGACCGACAGCCTGCGTATGCAGGCGGCGTACACCTACACGGATATTCGCTACAAGAAGAGCAGCCCGGAAGAGGAGGGCAAGCGCGCCGTTTATGCCCCGCGTAACATGGCCAGCGCCTGGCTGAGCTACGACGTCAAAAGCGGCCCGTTGGACGGCCTGACCGTCGGCTCCGGCGTGCGCTATGTCAACGGGATCGCCAGCGATCGCCAGAACACCCATACGCTTCCGTCGTACACGCTGGTGGATATGACCGTAGGGTATGACCTGTCGAAAGTGGGGCTCACGGGCGTGAGCGCGCAGTTGAACGTCAATAACCTGACGGACAGAAGCTACGTCGCGGCCTGTAACTCTCTCTCTTACTGCTACTTCGGTGCAGAACGCAGCATTGTGGGCAGCGTTTCGTGGAAGTTCTGAGTTGTTGATTTTGCCGGGGGGCGGGAGCGGTTTTCTCCCTCTCCCTGTGGGAGAGGGGCGGGGTGAGGGCAAAATGCCGCACTACTCCTCCATCGCAATCACAATCGCTTCACCCATCTTTTTTAATGCCTCGCGATTTTTGTCTGTCGGCGGCAGCGCTACGTTGATCCGCAGGCAGTTGCGGTACTTCCCGGAGGCGGAAAACAGCGACCCGGCCGCGGCCTGGATCTTCAGCCGGCACAGCTGCTTGCTGACGCACACCATATCGACCGTCTCCGGCAGCTCAACCCACAGCAGGAAGCTGCCCTGCGGGCGGGTGACGCATATCTCTGCCGGAAAATACTGCCGCACCCAGCAGGTGTAGGTCTCCATATTCTGCTGATAAATCTGGCGCATACGCCGCACGTGGCGATGGTAATGGCCGTCGCGGATAAACGCCGCCACCGCCATCTGCGTGCCCGGCACGTTAAACCCGCCCGCGGCGTACTTCATGTGCATCACCCGATCGTAATAGCGCCCCGGCACAATCCAGCCGACGCGCAGGCCCGGCGCCACGGTCTTGGTAAACGAACTGCATAACAGCACGCGACCATCAATATCCATAGAATGAATGGTGCGCGGACGCGGATACTCCGCCGCCAGCTCGCCGTAGATATCATCCTCAACAATCACGATATCGTGCCGCTGTGCCAGGGCTAAGACCTGCTTCTTCCGCGCCTCCGGCATGATAAACCCGAGCGGGTTATTGCAGTTTGGCACCAGGATCACCGCCTTGATCGGCCACTGCTCCAGCGCCAGCTCCAACGCTTCGATGCTGATCCCGGTTTCAGGATCGGTGGGAATTTCAATGGCCTTGATGTCAAAGCCGCGCAGCATCTGCATGGTGCCGTGAAACGACGGCGATTCCACCGCCACGATATCCCCCGGTTTGCACACCGAGAGCAGGGCGATCGACAGCGCGCCGTGGCAGCCGTTGGTAATGACAATTTCGTTTGCCGCGACGGTGGAGCCGCCGTCCAGCATCAGGCGGGCGATTTGCTCGCGCAGCTCCAGGCGCCCGTCGAGCACGTCATAGCTCAGCATCTCGCCGGGGTTATGCTGCGCGATGCGGCTCATCTCGCGCCACAGGGGCTTCAGGCTCGGCTGGTTAATGTCCGGCGAGCCGCCGCCAAAGGAGATCATCTCTTTGTCGGCGCGGGCGTCCAGCAGCATCATCACCTCATCCCACTGGGTAACGTCCACCGGGCGCTGTACCGGACGGGTCATCGCCGGGACGGGCGGCTGGGCTTTGCGTTTCGAGACGAAATAGCCGGAGCGCGGCTGAGGCGTGATCAGCTGGAGGTTTTCGAGGATCTGGTAGGCCTGCTGTATGGTGCTGATGCTCACGCCGTGCTCCTGGCTCAGCGTGCGTACCGACGGCAGACGTTCGCCGCTGCGATACAGCCCTTGTTCAATGCGTTCCGCCAGGAGGTTGGCCAGATGTTGATAGCGCGTCATGCTGTATCCTTTATTTTCACCATACAGATTATTAAACCAGTACAGATTGCCGCAAAAAACGGCATGCAGATACCGTTTTAGCGGATCTGTATGTTAAACAAAAGTTGTTTTTGCATCTGTATTGCGCAGGTCGATTTCCAGGATGATAACCCCACTGGCACAGCGAGGAGAGCATCATGGAATTCTACGAGAATCGTTCAAAACGTCCGTTTATCGCGTTTGTCTGGGTAGCGAAAACGCTGCGTAACTGGTATCGCATCAACCGTACCCGCCGTATTCTGAGCCAGATGAGCGACGAGCAGCTCAAGGACGTCGGGTTATCGCGATATGATGTGTGAGCATAGGGTTGCCTGGTGGCGCTACGCTTACCGGGCCTACAGGAGACCGTAGGCCGGGGAAGGCGCAGCCGCCACCCGGTGGTTTTCAGCTCAACAGTTCTAGCGTCTGCCGTTTCGGCCTTTCCAGCAAATCCAGCGCCTCCTGATACGACCGCACGTTGTTATAGCCCATCACCAGCCCGTAGCGTTTTCCTGATCCGTGATACCACGCCGAAAGCGCATTGACCTGCAATTGCTGTTCCTGCCAGCAGCGGGCGATCTCCCGGTCAGCGCTTCCCTTTGCGAGGAACGCGACAATATGCATCCCGCCGTCGTTTTGCTCGGTGAAAAACAGATCGCCATATACCTCCTGCAGGGCGGCAATCATCCAGTCGCGGCGGGTCTGATAGAGCGCGCGCATCTTTTTCAGATGACGGAAAAAATGCCCTTCGTTGAGAAACGCGGTGAGGATCTTTTGCGTCAGCACCGGCTGGCCGCTGGTGAGGATGTCCGCGCTGTCGGTAAAGGCCCCGACGGTGCTGGCGGGCATCACCACGTAGCCCATGCGCAGCGATGGCATGATGGTTTTGCTGAAGGTGCCCATAAAGATCACCCTGTCGTGCTGGTCGAGGCTTTTCAGCGACGGCAGCACTTTGCGGGTGTAGTGAAATTCGCCGTCATAATCATCTTCGATAATCCACGCCTCGTTTTGTGACGCCCAGTCGAGCAACTGCTGCTTGCGCGGCAGGGAGAGCGTCACCGCCAGCGGGCTCTGGTGCGACGGAGTAACGATGGCGAAGCGGGCATCGTGGTGATTACGCAGCAGGTAGTCCGTATCCATCCCTGCGCGATCGACCGGCACGGTGTGCAGGCGGGGCACAATGCGCTTGAGCAACTGCTGGCCCATAAAGTAGCCTGGATCCTCAAATACCACCTTATCGCTGCGGCTGGCGAGCGTGTCGAGGATCAGGCGCAGGCTGCCGCTGTAGCCGCTGGTGATCATTACCTGTTCCGCAGTGCAGGATAACCCGCGCGAGATATTGAGATAGCGGGCTATCGCCTCGCGCAGCGGATACCAGCCCAGAACGGGCGGGTTGAGCATTTCATCCTGACGCATGGCGCGCGTCGCCTGGCCCGCCAGCAGCAGCCATTTTTTATAGGGGAAGCTGTCGAGCGCGGGAATGCCGGGGCGCAGAAAACCGGCTCGTTCGCGTTGGCTAATCAACGACGCCGGCAGCGTGCCGGTCGCTTGTTCTGTGGGGGCGTTTTGCGCGGGCAGCAGAAGATCCGGATTCACCCGCGTCCCGCGCGCGCCCTGGCTCACCAGATACCCTTCGCCCGTCAGAATGGCATACGCCGTCTCGACGGTTTTGCGCGCCACCTTCAGCTCTTCCGCCAGCAGGCGGATGGCAGGTACCCTGTCGCCCGGCTTCAGCACGCCGCGCATGATGTTGTCGCGATAGCGGGAATAAATCTCGTGATAGCCCGGCTTCATGTCCTACCTCATTTCACGCTTTTTGTATCTTTTTACTATGTCATGAACGGCGTAGATTTGCTTCATCGCATGACACATGCCGCACAAAAAAGAGGAAAGACAATGAGCACTCGCGTAAACCACCACAAAGCCACCCCTGCACTCACCAACGCGCTTTCCGCCCTGAGCATGGAAGTGGCGAAAACCTCTATTGATCCGGCGCTGAAGCACCTGATTGACATTCGCGTGTCGCAGCTGAACGGCTGTACGTTCTGTCTCGATATGCACTCAAAAGAGGCGAAAATTGCCGGCGAGCGCGAGCTGCGCCTGTACCATCTGGCGGCCTGGCGCGAGTCCCCGCTGTTCAGCGCCCGTGAAAAAGCGGCGCTGGCCTTCACCGAAGCGCTGACCCAAATCGGCGTTCACGGCGTGAGC
>NZ_QFRV01000103.1:0-11751 GCF_004136805.1 Enterobacter cloacae complex sp. GF14B | reverse complement strand
AGTGCTTTTGCCGTTACGCACCACCCCGTCAGTAGCTGAACAGGAGGGACAGCTGATAGAAACAGAAGCCACTGGAGCACCTCAAAAACACCATCATACACTAAATCAGTAAGTTGGCAGCATCACCGGAATCCACAACATAGCCGCGAAAGACCCGGTCAATCAGGTTGCCCATGGCGCCACCGAGGATAAGACTGTAAGCGATGGCTTCTCCTTTATGACGATTTTCAAGGATCAGCTTGATCAGAAAAATCGAGACCACTACCGCGATTCCGATAAAAAAGTAGCGCTGCCAGCCTCCACCATTCGCAAAAAGACTGAATGCGGCACCGGTGTTCCATAGGTGCACCCAGTTAAAGAACGGGGTCACCGAAACATACTCGCCATAGGCCATTGATTGCTGCACCAGCCACTTTACAGCCTGATCAGACGCTGCCAGCAGGCCCGATATGGACAATAGGGCATACGGCGAGAGCTTTTTGCCAATAATGAGCATTATTTAACCCTTCAACGCCAAAATGCGTCTGGCACCGTTAAGTACAATGCCCCCCGCGATGGTGCCGATAATCAGATCCGGATAATTGGAACCGGTCCACGCGACCAGGGCGCCGGCGGTGATGACCCCCAGGTTGATCACCACGTCGTTGGCCGAGAATATCCAGCTTGCCTTCATGTGCGCCCCGCCTTCCCGATGTTTGGATATGAGCAGCAGACAACTGGTATTGGCAATCAATGCGACGAATGCGATAGCCATCATCACCAGCGATTCAGGCTCACTACCGAATACAAAGCGTCTCACCACCTCTACGAGCACGCCCACAGCCAAGATCAGTTGCAGTACACCAGCAAGATGCGCGGCACGTACCTGCATTTTCACGCTATGTCCAACCGCATAAAGGGCAAGCCCGTACACCGCCGCATCGGCAAAATTGTCCAGGGATTCTCCAATCAGGCCGGTGGACCGGGCGATCAGACCGGCAGTCATTTCCACCACGAACAGAAGTGCATTGATGCCGAGCAACCAGCGCAGGGTCCCGGATTCTTGCTTAGCAGAAGCTGCCGAAAACTCGGCGGCCTTGATGGTCTCCGGATTTGCAGCGACGGTTTCCTGAAGCGAGGCGCCTAGCCCCAAGGTCTTCAGTTTCGAGGTGACGGGCTCGACCTCGCCGTCATGCACGACCTTCAGCCGGCGGTTCGACAAGTCGAAGGACAGCGCCCGAATCTCCTCAAAGCCGTTCAGGGCTAGGCGAATCATTCGTTCTTCTGATGGACAGTCCATCTTCGGCACGGCATAAACACTGACCCATCTCCCTGGCGCCTCGGAGGAGGCCTGTATATCGGTATCCGCTGCGGACGTTGCATCACCGCCACAGGCGCCACCACAGGATTTGCTCATGATACGACTCCACTTGAACAATGTTGTGGTACCATTTAAAACTATAAAGCTACTATAAGGTCAATAGAGTAAAGAATCCGTTGGGGAGGAGGCTGATGCGCATTGGTCAGTTGGCGCAGTTGGTAGGGGTCGAAACACAGACGATCCGCTTCTATGAACAGCAGGGCTTGTTGCCGCCGCCTGATCGGCAGGACAACGGTTACCGTGTCTATACCGAGAAGCATGGTGAGGGGCTGGCCTTCATCCGTCGCTGCAGAATCCTGGGCCTGTCACTGGCTGAGATTCACGAACTACAGAGCTATCAGGACGACCCTCATCAGCCTTGTACCGCCGTCAACGCCTTGCTCGATGATCACATCTCTCATGTGCGGTCGCAGATAACCGCTCTGCAAGCGCTTGAGAAACAACTCGTTTCACTGAGAGCGAGTTGCAACGATGACCGGGAAGTTGAGGCGTGTGGGGTTCTTGCTGGAATTAGCGAAGGAAACATGCACCAGCAGTAGGTGAAGCATCAACCAGATAATCCGATGAGATGCCGGTCTGTCTCACTCTCATGCAAAGGTAAGATCAACCATTTAATCCGCTTACCCCATTTTTTTAAAGTGCGGTTGTTCGAGTGCTATCGCTTTTTTCACTTTCTCGCCGCCAGTTCCCTATTTATCTGGCGTTGCTGGCAATACTGATGTTGTTCGTGGCTCCAGTGATTTCGAAATCACTGGAGCATCAGCGTGCCAGTCAGCCTTGTTCGGCAGCGATAACCACCACACACAATGATATGCCTGATACGGCGGCCATGCACCACGCTATGCCAGGTATGGAGCATGATCTCCACTCTTCTTTAGACAGTGCCTGCGCTGTTTCCCAGAGCATGTCCCACCACTTGGCTTCAAACCCGGGCAGTTCACCGATGGAAGACATCGCCTGCGGCTATTGTCAGCTCCTCATTCACTTACCGCTGATCCAGACCGTTTTCATTCCTTTTATCTGGTTGATACTGCTTGTTTCACAAGCGCCTTTTTTGCCCGTCATTGTTTCTCCGTTACTGTCTGCCTGTTATTCCAAATGCCAGCCCCGCGCCCCGCCTAGCCTGTTTTCACTGCGTTAAGTTTTGCCGTTCAGCAAGACAATAATTTACCGTTTACGAAACAGAGCCTGATACAGGCCCGCTGTTTTGTGACGCTTTATGCATGGCCATTCCAGATGATGGCCAGCGAGTACCTGCTTGGGAAAGTGCAGGCCGATAAAAACAGGCTTTAACTATGAAAAATACCCGTTTCTCTTTATCACCACTGGCAACGGTGATGACCATGATGATCACCTTACCCGCGTTTGCTCAGGCTGAAGACGGCCATGAGGGGCATCAGAATAGCGTGGCTACCCTAGACGATCCGTCGGTGATGGTAGTTACTGCACCGGCCATTTCTCCATTGACGATCGTGACTTCACCTAAAACACCGCGCCAGCCGGTTCCGGCCAGTGACGGGTCTGATTATCTGAAAACCATCCCGGGTTTTTCTCAAATCCGTAACGGCGGAACCAATGGCGATCCGGTTTTTCGCGGTATGTTCGGTTCGCGTTTGCGCCTTTTGACCAACGGCAGTGAAATGCTTGGAGCCTGTCCCGCGCGTATGGATGCACCGAGTTCCTATATTTCACCAGAAAGTTTTGATCTTCTGACGCTGACCAAGGGGCCACAAACGGTACTTTGGGGGCCGGGTAACTCTGCAGGAACAGTGCATTTCGAACGTGAGCGACCTTCTTTTGAGAAAGCCGGTATTCAAGGTGATGCCAGCCTGCTCGGGGCATCAAATAGTCGTTGGGATCAAAATGCAGATATCAGCCTGGGAAATGAGCAAGGCTATCTGCGCCTGATCGGTAACAAATCTCGATCTGACGACTACAAGGATGGTAACAACCAGCGGGTGCCTTCTCAGTGGGATAAGTGGAACGCGGATATGGCACTGGGGTGGACGCCGGATAAAGACACCTGGCTGGAGCTGACCGCAGGGCAAGGCGATGGCGAAGCGCGTTATGCCGGGCGCAGTATGGATGGTTCGCAATTCAAACGCGAAAGCCTGGGGATGCGCTTTGAAAAGTCCAACATCGGGGACGTGTTCGACAAATTTGAAGCCAGTACTTATTACAATTATGCCGACCATATCATGGATAATTTCTCGTTGAGATCACCCGGCAGCATGTTAATGAGCGGCATGGGTTCGTCCATGGGCGCCATGCACGACAGTTCATCAATGAGCATGGGGACGTCGTCGGCTATGGACATGTCATCCTCAATGAACACAGCGAGCAGTTCGAGCATGAATATGAGCATGCCCATGGCTATGCAACTTGATCGCCGGACCGTCGGTGGCCGCATGATGGGAACCTGGCTGTGGAGCGATATCAAACTTGAAAGCGGCGCAGACATGCAACAGAACACGCACCGTAATAAAGAAAGCGATAGCTGGGTGAAAGATGCTCGCTTCCGTAATTATGGCGTTTTTAGTGAGTTGACTTGGACAGCCACCGATCAGGATAACGTCGTTAGCGGTGCGCGTCTGGATCGTGTGTTGGTAGATAACTTTACCGACACCGGCCTTGCAGGACGCAACGATGTGTTATATGCCGGGTTTGCCCGCATAGAACACTCGCTGGCAGACATGCCACTGATGCTGTATGCCGGTGTGGGTTATACCGAGCGTTTCCCTGATTATTGGGAACTGTTCTCTCCAACCTATGGGCCTGGTGGCAATACCAGCGCCTTTAATAGTGTAAAAGCGGAGAAAACCACTCAGTTGGATATAGGTGCACAGTACAGCACCAAGAAACTGAACGGGTGGGTGTCCGCCTACGTTGGGCATGTTAACGACTTTATTCTGTTCCGTTATGATCCCAAGAATGCGCGCGTTAGCGAAGCCGATAACGTTAATGCCCGTATTATGGGGGGAGAGACTGGCTTCAGTTATAAACTGACGGACAGTTGGAAAACCGAGACCAGCCTGGCTTATTCGTGGGCTGAAAATACCCGTGACAGCAGACCATTGCCACAAATCCCACCGCTGGAAGCCCGCCTAGGGCTGTCATGGGAAAAAGGGGACTGGAGCAGTACCGGTTTGCTACGTCTGGTCAGCAGCCAGAACCGGATTGCCGAGAATGAAGGGAATGTCGTTGGCAAGGATTTTGCCGCCAGCCCCGGTTTTGCGGTCTTTTCTGCGAATGCGGCGTACAAAGTCAATAAGTACGTCAAAGTCAGCACGGGTGTCGATAACCTGTTCAACAAGGATTACAGTGAACACCTGAACCTTGCTGGAAACAGCAGTTTCGGCTATTCCGCGAATACGTCTGTTAATGAACCGGGCCGCACCTTGTGGGCAAAAGTTAACGTGAAGTTCTGACGCAGTCTGAGACAATTGCAGTCGGCCCTGAGAGTTGCCAGGGCCATCACATTCAACATAAACAATAAATTATCTCCTTAGCGTGGTTTTTTACATCATTGGCCCTCAAACCCCGTTTCAGCATGGGTTTATCAAGAATGGTTGATCATATAAAGCCACTGCTTAGACCAAAAAGTGATCAGCAGTTTTCACACAGCCTGTGCCAGAAGCGGACTTTTTAAAAATATTGCGTGCCCAACAATTGGGCGCAGGTCACATCAAGTACCCTCAGAATTATAGAGAATACCTGAAATTTTTGTAGAGCGAGGTTTGTTACCCTGCCCGACCAGCGACATGTGGTTAGTTTAGTGATCAGAAATGTCGAGCGTTTGGTCGTTCATTGACGCGGGATCTTCCAACGGTTCCACATGAGTGGTGATATGGATAAAAGGCAGTGCGGTGCGGATATCATTCTCTATACGCTCGGCCCAGTCGTGCCCATATTGAACAGTCCATCGCCCAGGAACTAGGATGTGCATTGTCATAAACGCCCGCCCGCCAGCCTGGCGTGTACGTAGTGCATGGAAATCAAGCCCCTGTTCACGATATCCTGCCAGCAGTGACTCGATTTTTTTGAGTTCTTCCGTGGGTAGCGATACGTCCATCAGACCTGCAGCTGAACGACTCATAAGCTGATAACCAGTCCAAACGATGTTGGCTGCGACCAGCAATGCAACGATCGGATCGACCCAAAACCAGCCGGTCAGATAAACCAGTCCGACACCAAAAATGACACCGACCGACGTCCAGACATCGGTCAGCAGGTGATGAGCATCTGCCTCAAGAGTGATAGAGTTGTGCTGCCTGCCAGCCCTTAACAAAATGCGAGCCGTCACAAAATTAAGGATTGATGCGACTGTTGAAACCAGTAATCCGAGACCAATCTCCTCAAGCGGCTGTGGAGTTAACATCCGCTCAACTGCGGTATAGGCGATACTGGCTGCCGCCAATAGGATCAGAAATCCTTCGAAAGCACTCGAGAAATATTCGGCTTTGCCGTGCCCATATGCATGGTTCTCATCGGCCGGAAGCGCAGCCAAGGTCAGCATCCAGAGCGCCATTAGGGCTCCTGCGAGGTTAACTACGGATTCGATGGCATCAGATAGCAGACCGACCGAACCGGTCATTTTCCACGCCACACCTTTGAGTCCGATAGTGGCAATAGCCGTGGCAATGGAAAGCCAAGCGTAGTGCGTCAGCGGACGAGGTAACCCTTTTGTTTTAGTCATTATTAACTTCCTAAAATAGGACGACTAACTCACATTTCTATCCATGATAGATAATTAAACAATCATTTCGCCATGAATATTTTTTCGTTTTTATTAAATTTAATTAAAAAGTGGCTTTGTTGAATAAATCGAACTTTTGCTGAGTTGAAGGATCAGATCACGCATCCTCCCGACAACACAGACCATTCCGTGGCAAAGCAAAAGTTCAGAATCACCAACTGGTCCACCTACAACAAAGCTCTCATCAACCGTGGCTCCCTCACTTTCTGGCTGGATGATGAGGCGATTCAGGCCTGGTATGAGTCGGCAACGCCTTCATCACGAGGAAGGCCCCAGCGCTATTCTGATCTCGCCATCACCACCGTTCTGGTGATTAAACGCGTATTCCGGCTGACCCTGCGGGCTGCGCAGGGTTTTATTGATTCCATTTTTGCCCTGATGAACGTTCCGTTGCGCTGCCCGGATTACACCAGTGTCAGTAAGCGGGCAAAGTCGGTTAATGTCAGTTTCAAGACGTCCACCCGGGGTGAAATCGCACACCTGGTGATTGATTCCACCGGGCTGAAGGTCTTTGGTGAAGGCGAATGGAAAGTCAGAAAGCACGGCAAAGAGCGCCGTCGTATCTGGCGAAAGTTGCATCTTGCTGTTGACAGCAACACACATGAAGTTGTCTGTGCAGACCTGTCGCTGAATAACGTCACGGACTCAGAAGCCTTCCCGGGCCTTATCCGGCAGACTCACAGAAAAATCAGGGCAGCCGCGGCAGACGGAGCTTACGATACCCGGCTCTGTCACGATGAACTGCGCCGCAAAAAAATCAGCGCGCTTATTCCTCCCCGAAAAGGAGCAGGTTACTGGCCCGGTGAGTACGCAGACCGCAACCGTGCCGTTGCTAATCAGCGGCTGAGCGGAAGCAATGCACGGTGGAAATGGACAACGGAATATAACCGTCGCTCGATAGCGGAAACGGCAATGTACAGAATGAAGCAGTTGTTGGGAGATTCACTGACGCTGCGTGACTACGATGGTCAGGTAGCGGAAGCTATGGCCATGGTGCGTGCGTTGAACAGGATGACAAAGGCTGGGATGCCAGAAAGCGTGCGTATTGCCTGAAAATCCAGCCAGCTACAGGGTCGTTCGCACGAAATCTTATTTATTCAACAAAGCCTCATTGGCCCTCAAACCCCATGATGATGGTTTCGAAACGTCTTAAGGCCAAAGACTATCGAACGGTTTCCACGGGATTTAACGTCCTGAGCTCTAAGCCAGGGCTGATAACTTTGGCCATAGCCCACTCCTATGCCGTCACCTAGCGCATTTTCATAATCCAAATAGGATTTGAGACGCCTACCCCTACCCATGATCGTACCCAAAAAACGACATTGATACGTACCTATATGTGCATTTTATAGTCTCCAACCCTATAGCCACACATTCAGTAAGCATACAACATTAGCGTCGTTTTTTGAGAATGGTTACAACTTTAGTGCTTTGTGTACAACTTTATTGTCTTCGGACAGTAGGACCCTCTAAAACCAATAGAATTTACGTAGAAACGCGTTTAGTAAAGGCTTTACTAATTACTAATGACTAACATATTAGCACTTTCAGATCTGTCAGCAATAACCCCGGGCGGCGAAATAATGAGAAGAGTTCTTCCGGAGAGCCTTTTCTTTCTATCTGATTGATTTTTAACACTTTTAAATGTCAGCTTTATGTAAACCTGTGGGATTTACTCCTAATTAAATCCCATAGTATGAAAATTAGGCATTTGCAAACCTTAATGACGTGACGTTGTCACGTAAATCAATGGAATTTAGTCTCTAGTAAAGAGTTAACTAGTGACTAACTGCCTGATCGGTGTGCTTGAACGGTGCACTTCAGGCCGGATATAAAAATTGATGAGAGATATACAGAAAATGATGGACCGGCTTAATAAGCCAGCCTTTCTTGGGATGATTGATGATGTTGAACACGCTATAAAGCGAAAATGCCCCTTTTTAACCTATAGGTTGGGCACTATGAGTAAGATACAATCAAATCGCCAGTCAGATGGCTAATTTCATTTTGACCAAAGCGGGCTATTTCAAGCGTTATCGCTGAGACGAGGCTTCAATGACAAGTACACTTGACCCATCACACAAGCAAATTGAAATGTGGCGCAGAGCTACCGGTTCCGAAGGTGGACTCAACGAATACCGCAACTGGGTTCTGGAAAATAGTATGAGATTTACAGCATACGGTATCCATACCGTTATCGTCGAAGGTGAGGCGAAGCATATAACAGCGCTTGATGATGTTACCCTCTGTAACGAGTGGGCGAAGCTTAAAAGAGAAAACAATAGGCTTTACGCAGCAAATGAAAAAATTTGCTCTGGCTGGCGTGGTTTTGTGTTGCGTTTGTTAGGAATAACACTGTCATGCAGAAAACCGGTCATCTTACTGGGGGCAGACGCGAAGAATCAAAATGATGCCGTGAAAGGGGCTGATTTGTAATTTTCAGGCGAGCCCACCGTTCTTAGAAAGCTGTTCTATGGGTATGTAAGGAAGATAATGTTCTCTGAACGCTCAGTACACTTAATCACTTCCTGTACAAAGGGCAAGAATCATCAGGGCCACGTCTGGCCGACATTGGACATAGATCCAAAACAAACCCCGGACGACGCAGCATATGCCTGGAGTAACATTGTAGACGACGCCAGAAGTAATCAGGCGGTACCGGCATTGTCCTTGTATTCAGGTAATCACTGGTCTACGGCAAAGGAAATTTTAAACTCAACCAGAAATCTGGAGTTGTGGATAATCTCTGCCGGGATGGGGTTTTTAAATAGTCGAGATCGGGTGCCCTCTTACGAGGCGACATTTCATCAAGTACCATTCAGGCATGATCTCTGGTGGAAAGCCATCACAAAATCACTAGGAAAGCATAACCGTTGCGCAACTATAAGCCAGTTAATGCAGTCCAGTCCGAATGATGAATATTTGATTGCGGCTTCGCCTGTTTATATTTCTGCTGTCCAGAATGACATCCTGAAGGGCATTGAGAGTTTGACTCATCCTCTTACGCAACTAACGATCGTGACATCAGGGGCATATGCTGGCCCACTTGAAGAATACTTAATTAAGAGTTCTTCTAGGATGATGAAAGAGCTAGAGTGCAATATGGTGTGCCTGAATATAAAACTGGCTCAATACATACTTAAAAGTGGTAGTCGTTAGAACTAGACTGTTAATGATACAATTCTCCTGTTATTTTATTTTTATAAAAGGTCTCAAATATGCTCAAAAACAGATTTTCTTTATTGTGTCTTGCTGTGGCATCGTCACTTACTCTTACTGCTTGCGATGTAGTTGATGCTGCCTATGACGAGACTTTAAATGATAATGCACCCGAAATTGTAATAGCTGGAGGATTCAAAATTGATATCCAAGGTAATGCAGTTCCGGTTGAGGGATATGATAATTGCTCTTTGAATACTCTTCAGGGAAGCGTTGATACGGATAAATCAAATTGTATTGTTCTGGATAGAACACGTAAAAAAGTACCGGTTCTAGTTCATTTGTCATCCGGTCCCGTCAAAGAAGAATGGAAGATCGAGCACCAGGTTGAAAAAACCAAATCCGGCAAAAATTTCATCCAAACTCGTATGATTAGACCTGACGGTAACTTTGTAGTGCCTGCATCCTCAGAACGAGGGATCTTTAGTGGCAAACATTACAGTCAAGCCAGCTAAGTCAAGTCTATCCGTTCAAACAGAAAAAGGTTTCTTAAAAATGACGTTATCCGCTGCATTGCAAGGCACTTTTAAAGAGATGAGGAAAGACAATACAGTAGGCATCACAGTTCAAACTTGTTCAGATATTTTTGACAGCAATGTTCCTCCGGCTTATGTTTTCTGGCTTTATCGTCTCAAAGCGGGAGAAACTTTGCCGCGCGGAAGGTTCTTCAGAAAAAGAAAGCCAATCATCAATGTTATGGCAGTTGTTCATGATGCTGCATTCGAAAAATAACTGCGCTATCAGGAAAGTTACTTTTATGAACGTAATTGCAGCTGGAATTTTTTGCTTTATTTTTTACCCTACAGCTTTCGCTTATGCTTGTTATAAAAAGAGATGGCTAGAGTGGATTTTTCTTACTTTAATTATAATTTTTGCTTCTGCCATTTCGATTCAACAATACAATGAAGCGAATTTTGTAAGTGAGTTAAATTACCCTATGTTTATCTCCGCCATATATGGCCTGTCACTGGCATGGTTTCCTTTTCCGATTGCTTATGTTGTTCTGCGCTTCCTTCTTGATGATTTACAGCATGAGTACCCTAAACAGTGAGCAGATTTTAAGACTCATGAACAACATCGAAAGCACGAAACAGTCTGCACAAGGAAGATAAGGAGTATTCTTAGCAAGATATCTTTGTACCTGAAGACATAAAGCTGGCATCTTTTTCCTTATAGAGTGTATTATGATTAAGTAAATCCTTATCAAAGAATTAGAAAGTGAGGTCGTATGTCTGAAGCACTCAAATCGTTAAACAATATTCGTACTCTTCGCGCCCAGGGCCGCGAGCTGCCTTTAGAAGTACTTGAGGAAATCCTCGAAAAGCTTAATGTCATTGTTGATGAGCGTCGTCAGGAAGAATCATCCAAAGCTGCCGAACTGCAAGCTCGTCAGGAGAAACTTGACGCCCTGCGTAAGTTAATGGAAGAAGATGGTATCAACCCGGAAGAGCTGCTTGGCTCATTCCAGGCCAAATCTACGGCTACCAAGAAAAGCCGTGAACCACGCCCGGCCAAATACTCATTTACTGATGAAAATGGCGAAACAAAAACGTGGACTGGACAGGGCCGTACCCCCAAAGCTCTGGCAGAACAAATTGCAGCCGGTAAAAGTCTTGATGATTTCCTGATCTAACTTTTGCCACCAGTTTTGATAGAGGCCACTTCGGTGGCCTTTTCTCATACGGAATCAATTTCAGGTACAGAACATATGAAAAATTCAGAACCTAAGAGCTGTGATCCCTATGTGGACAGTTTGATTAGAAATGCAGATGCAAAGGAAGCCAGGTCATTTCTCAAAATATTGAAGCCCTTACCATTCCTTATCGTTATCATCGCTGTATTCTTTTTTTGGGTATCGTTTTCCCGTTTATTATCCCAGGTCGCGTAAAACCTTTTTAAAGACTCTTCTTTACCAGATATGCTCCCTCACCGGGATGGTTTCAACCTCTTCAGTTTCCCATATTGGCAAAACCTTCAGGAAATAAGACGATACCCTCCACGCTTTCCATTAAAGCGGGATGACGACGCCCAGTTCTTACGACCAGACTCCACGTTTTCGATTAGGATGCCTTTGGGCCCTTCTAACGAGGCCACCTCAACAACTCGCACTTTCCGGATCAGTCTTGGATCCACTTCTTCCCAGATCTGGCCAACTGTAATATCTTTTTGGGTTTGCATTTAATCTCTCGCTGTCATTTAGTGAACAAGACTAATCCTCGCCGTGGTTCAGCTTATGGCTTTATTTACGCTGACGATCCTTAGCCTTAAATTTTTGCCATCGTATCCGAAGAGAGCATGAAAAACCTCGGGGCAGCCATCGAATGATGCCATCTACAGGGGTTAAAATAACCACCATCATTTCATAACAATACCTGCTGACTATGAAGATCTACGTCATCAAAATAGCAGTTCATGG
>NZ_QFRV01000102.1:0-12195 GCF_004136805.1 Enterobacter cloacae complex sp. GF14B | reverse complement strand
GCTGGGGCGCGATGCGTTTGTGCTGGCCTCGGTGGGCTGCCGGGTGCGGATGCTGGAGCGTAATCCGGTTGTCGCCGCGCTGCTCGACGACGGGCTGACGCGGGGCTATGAGGACCCGGAAATCGGCCCGTGGTTACAGGAACGTTTGCAACTTATTCATGCCTCCAGCCTGACGGCGCTCACCGACATCACCCCGCGCCCGCAGGTGGTTTATCTCGACCCCATGTTCCCGCATAAGCAGAAAAGCGCGCTGGTGAAGAAAGAGATGCGGGTGTTTCAGTCGCTGGTGGGGCCGGATTTAGATGCCGATGGCCTGCTGGAACCGGCTCGTCAGCTGGCGACGAAGCGTGTGGTGGTGAAGCGGCCGGACTATGCGCCGCCGCTGGCGGACGTTGCGACCACTAACGCGGTGACCACGAAAGGGCACCGGTTTGATATTTATTCGGGTACGCCGGAATAGAAAAAGCCGGGTGGCGGCTTCGCCTTACCCGGCCTACATCCTCGATCTATTCCCTCTCCCTTTGGGAGAGGGTTAGGGTGAGGGGAATTTAACGCACTTACTCGTCTTCTTCGTCACGCAGTGGAACAATCAGCATATCCACGTGAACGGTGTTAATCAGCTGGCGCGCGGAAGACATCAGTTTGCTCCAGAAGTCCTGATGGTGACCACATACCACCAGGTCCATATCGTATTTCTTAATCGCATCAACCAGCACCTGGCCCAGATCGCCGCTACCGCTTAAGGTTTCAGTGATCGGATAGCCCGCGTTGGTAGAAAGCTCGCTCAGCGCGTGGTGAGTCTCTTCGGAGATGCGTTTCTGCATATCGCCGAGATTCACGTCGATCAGACCGGTGTAGAGGTCGGAGTAATTCACATCAACGTGAATCAGCGAAACTTTCGCGTTGTAGGGACGTGCCATGGATACTGCTTTATCAACCAGCACTTTACTCTCCGGGGAGAGGTCTACCGCGATAAGAATGTGTTTGTAAGCCATAGTGTTACTCCTTCCTTAAGTTATCGATGACTAAATGGGAAAGCCGTCGTCTGATGCTTTCATTACGGCCCAGTTAAACATATTTTTCAAGCTTTGGTGTTGATAACGATTAACCTTGTGGCAAAAAAATTAACGGATCTCCTACACTATTTAATGAGCCGTTCGGATATTAAAACGCGAACCGGATCGACTTTTGGTCATTCTTTTACTGAACTGTCTGTCAGGGCATTGGGGTGCGGTAGCTCAGGAGCCTTGCTTCGTGGGCGGACGCCGGGGAGGATGTATGATTAGCACCGTCGCATTGTTTTGGGCGTTATGCGTGGTTTGCATAGTGAATATGGCGCGCTACTTCTCATCGTTACGTGCGCTGTTAGTGGTACTTCGTGGTTGCGATCCGTTGCTTTATCAGTATGTGGACGGTGGAGGGTTCTTCACCTCGCACGGACAGCCCAGCAAGCAGATGCGTCTGGTGGGGTATATCTACTACCAACGCTACCGCGATCACCACGATGAAGAGTTTATCCGTCGCTGCGAGCGCCTGCGTCGTCAGTTCATTTTGACCAGCGCCCTCTGTGGTCTGGTTGTGGTGAGTATGATTGCGCTGATGATTTGGCACTGAGCATAAAAAAAGCGGGCCAGTTTCCTGACCCGCTTTTTTGTCGCCTTCAGCCGATTAAATCAGCTTCAGCGAAATCCAGTACAGACCGCCAGACAGCAGGATGGACGCCGGGAGGGTGAACACCCAGGCCATCAGGATGTTGGTCACGGTTTTACGCTGCAAACCGCCGCCGTCAACAATCATTGTACCTGCCACGGACGAAGAGAGTA
Source organism: Enterobacter cloacae complex sp. GF14B (assembly GCF_004136805.1). NCBI lineage: Bacteria > Pseudomonadati > Pseudomonadota > Gammaproteobacteria > Enterobacterales > Enterobacteriaceae > Enterobacter > Enterobacter cloacae complex sp. GF14B. The sequence continues at coordinate 10,372 of NZ_QFRV01000102.1, read as the reverse complement.
CGTGGGTGGTGGAGACTGGCATACCGGTGTAACTCGCCAGACCGATAGATACCGCTGCCGTCATCTGCGCGGACATACCCTGCGCATAGGTCATGCCTTTCTTACCGATCTTCTCGCCGATGGTGGTCGCCACACGACGCCAGCCAATCATCGTACCGATACCCAGCGCCAGCGCGACCGCCATGATGATCCAGATTGGCGCGTACTCAATGGTATTGAGCATATCGCCTTTCAGTTTCTTCAGCAGACGTTGGTCGTCAGCATTAACCTCTGGCAGCTTCGCGACTTTATCGGTCACGTCGGAGATACAGAGCATGATGCGACGCAGCTGACCACGCTGTTCAACAGCCAGTTTGTCATAGCTTTCGATATCGGCCAGCATGCCTTTCGCACGTTCCAGCGCGTTAATCGCGTTTGCCGGATGGCAATGGAACTCGCCCGGTGCCGTCGTTGCGCCTGACTCCGGAGAAGGAATCAGCTGGTCCACGCCGGTCGCTTTCTTCAGCAAATCAGGATGCTGCTGGAAGTAAGTCTCAACGTTGTTTACCGCATCACGGGTACGGGTGATTTCGTAACCGGAGGCGTTCATGTTAACCACGAAGCCCGCCGGTGCGACGCCAATCAGAACCAGCATCACCAGGCCGATACCTTTCTGACCATCGTTCGCGCCATGAGAGAAGGCGACGCCGATAGCGGAAATGATCAGCGCGATACGCGTCCAGAACGGCGGCTTTTTCTTGCCGTCTTTCTTCTCACGCTCTGCTGGCGTCAGGTGGATACGCGCACGTTTTTTCGTGTTGCTCCAGTAGCGACGCAGGATGAAAATCAAGCCACCCGCCACCACCAGACCGACGATAGGGGAGATGATCAGAGAGCCGAAAATGCCGAGAACTTTCGGGATATTCAGCGCATCAACGACGGAGGTCCCGGTCATCAGGGCATTGGTTAACCCGATACCGATAATCGCGCCGATGAGGGTGTGAGAGCTGGATGCCGGCAGGCCGAAATACCAGGTACCGAGGTTCCAGATAATCGCAGCAAGCAGCATAGAGAACACCATGGCCAGGCCATGACCGGAACTCACGTTAAGCAGCAGATCCGTTGGCAGCATATGCACAATGGCATACGCAACGCTCAGTCCGCCCAGGAGGACACCAAAAAAGTTAAATACCGCCGCCATAACAACCGCAAGCTGCGATCGCATTGCGCGAGTGTAGATAACCGTTGCTACTGCGTTTGCAGTGTCGTGGAAGCCGTTGATCGCTTCGTAAAACAGCACAAAAACCAGAGCAAGCAATAATAAAAGCCCGGTATGTAAATCCAGGCCGGCAAACAAATGTAGCATAGGACGTTACGCCATTTTGAGGACATGAACGCGGCGCATTATCCAGGACAAATGCGCAACGGGCAAAGTGAAATATAGACTTTTTTTGACATACCACCTGATTTGAGAAATGTGCCTTAAAGGATAATCTTTAAATATCAATGAAATGGCTTTGTAATATCTTTTTACGCTGGTGCGACCACTGAGGAAACTTTACAATCCGCGGCAGTTAACGAAGAGGATTTTGACGTGGAAAGGTTTGATGCCGTAGTAATTGGCGCCGGTGCGGCGGGTATGTTTTGTGCGGCGATGGCCGGACAAGCGGGTCGTCGCGTGCTGCTGCTGGATAACGGAAAAAAGCCTGGCCGCAAGATCCTGATGTCTGGCGGCGGGCGCTGCAACTTTACTAATCTTTATGTCGAGCCTGCGGCCTATTTGAGCCAGAACCGCCATTTTTGCAAATCTGCGCTGGCGCGCTATACCCAGTGGGATTTTATCGAACTGGTGGGTAAACACGGTATCGCGTGGCATGAGAAGACGCTGGGACAGCTGTTCTGCGACGACTCCGCGCAGCAAATTGTCGATATGCTGGTGGCCGAGTGCGAGAAAGGCGGCGTAGTAATGCGCCTGCGCACCGAAGTGCTGGACGTCGCCCGTGACGAGCAGGGCTACACGCTGCAACTCAACGGTGAGACCGTCAGCGCCGATAACCTGGTGATCGCCAGCGGCGGCCTCTCGATGCCGGGGCTGGGCGCCTCACCGTTCGGCTATAAAATTGCCGAGCAGTTTGGCCTGAAGGTACTGCCCACCCGCGCCGGGCTGGTACCGTTCACGCTGCATAAGCCGCTGCTGGAGCAGCTTCAGACACTCTCCGGCGTGTCTGTACCGTCGGTCATTACGGCCGAAGACGGCACGGTGTTCCGCGAAAACCTGCTCTTTACCCATCGTGGACTCTCGGGGCCGGCGGTATTGCAGATCTCCAGCTACTGGCAGCCGGGGGAGTTTGTCTCCGTAAACCTGGTGCCGGACTGCGATCTGGACGCCTTCCTCAACGAGCAACGCGCCGCGCACCCGAATCAAAGCCTGAAAAATACCCTGGCGATGCAGTTGCCGAAGCGTCTCGTGGAGTGCTTGCAGGTGTTAGGGCAAATTCCGGATGTTGCGCTCAAGCAGCTCAACAGCCGCGAGCAGGAAACGCTGGTGGAGACGCTGACGAACTGGCGCGTACAGCCAAACGGCACCGAAGGCTACCGCACGGCGGAAGTGACGCTGGGCGGCGTGGATACAAACGAACTCTCATCCCGCACGATGGAAGCCCGCAACGTGCCGGGTCTTTATTTCATTGGTGAAGTGATGGACGTGACCGGCTGGCTCGGCGGGTATAACTTCCAGTGGGCGTGGGCCAGTGCCTGGGCATGCGCGCAAGCGCTGGCTGAAAAGAACGGTTAATATTTATTTTTTAGCGTGATGCGTCCTTAACGGGCCCACGCTTTTTATTGTGTGCATGGTGTTTTGTCTTCTTAAAAGGGTTGTCTATGTCTGCTGCTCATCTCGGTTTCCCGACGGAAACCGTTGTTGTCTTCGTGGTGATGGCCGTTGGGGCGATGTTTATCGACCTCTTCATGCACCGTCACGATAAACCGATCTCGTTGAAAAGCGCGGTTATGTGGTCCATCTTCTGGGTCATGATGGCGATGGCCTTCGCCGGATTTTTATACGTGCACCACGGCGCGGAGATGGCCAGTCTGTTCCTGACCGGCTATGCGCTGGAAGAGGTGCTCTCCGTCGACAACCTGTTTGTGATGATGGCGATCTTCGCCTGGTTCGGCGTGCCGGATAGATATCGTCACCGCGTGCTCTACTGGGGCGTGCTCGGGGCGATTGTGTTCCGCGGTATTTTTGTTGCCATCGGCACCAGTCTGTTGAGCCTGGGGCCGTATGTTGAGGTCATTTTTGCGCTGGTCGTCGGCTGGACGGCGGTGATGATGCTGAAACGCAATGAAGAGAGCGATGAAGTAGAAGATTATTCCAACCATCTGGCGTACCGCCTGGTGAAACGCTTCTACCCGGTGTGGCCAAAAATCAGCAGCCATGCGTTTATCCTGACCCAGAAAGAGGTGGATGCCGAACTGGAGAAGCCTGAAAACAAGGATGTAATGGTAGGCCGCGTGAAGAAGGCGAAGCGCTACGCGACGCCGCTGCTGCTCTGTGTTGCGGTGGTGGAGCTGTCCGACGTGATGTTCGCCTTCGATTCCGTACCCGCAATCATTGCCGTCAGCCGTGAGCCGCTGATTATCTACAGCGCAATGATGTTCGCGATCCTCGGCCTGCGTACCCTCTACTTTGTGCTGGAAGCGCTGAAGCAGTATCTGGTGCATCTGGAGAAAGCGGTGGTGTTACTGCTGTTCTTCGTGGCGTTCAAGCTGGGGCTGAATGCGACCGACCACTTCTGGCATCACGGTTATAACATCGGCGCCACGGCAAGCCTGTTTGTGGTGCTGGGGGTACTGGCGCTGGGGATTATTGCGAGCGTGATGTTCCCGGGAAAACGTGAGGCCTGATGTACCGCTTTTCTCCCTCTCCCTGTGGGAGAGGGCCGGGGTGAGGGCACCGGGCCGCACCTAACCCTTAATTGGTGAATTTCGGCGCTTGCTCGGATGATGAAAATGCCGCCAGTGTGGATCCTGCGCCGCCGCCAGCAACTCGTGGTCGCCACGCGTGTCGCCCCAGGCGCGCAGGTGATACGCGTTCAAATCCCCATACACCTTCTCCAGCCTCGCCACCTTCTGGGCACACCGGCAGTTGTGGCCGGTGATCCGCCCGGTCAGCTTGCCGTCTTTCACTTCCAGCTGCGTGCCAATCAGCTTAATGCCGAGCTTATCGGCCCACGGCTGCAATACCAGCGCCGGGGAAGCAGAGCAAATCGTCACTTCCGCACCGGAATTGACCTCGTTGGCGACGGCCAGCACACCTTCCGGGCGCATCAGCTTGTTCCAGTATTTTTCACAGAAGGCTTCCGCCTGCTGACGTAACCAGTGCTCATCCACCCCCGTCAGGAAGGTTTTGATCAACACCTCTTTCAGCTCATCTCGCGTCAGCTTGCGGCGCACACAGTGCAGCGTAGGCAGGGCCATGCGCACCAGACGGCCAGCAAAGTAGCGCTTGCCAAAGGCAAAGCGCAGGAACGGGATAAAACTGTCGTGGTGCGTCAACGTACCATCAAAGTCAAAGACAGAGAGCACGCTGGACTTCGCCACGGCTTCGTCGGCAATCATATTGGTCATAAATACGTCTTAGCTGAAATACACATTCTGTTCACTAGTTTACCTGCTTTACCTTCATAGTCCTTATATCAGGCCGCATTTTTTCCTGAACCTGTGGCCTGACGGGTCAAACTATGTCATCCACCACGCCACCGTCAACGCGCAGCGCCGCGCCGGAAGTCGCGGAGGCCTGCATGGAACAGACATACACCACCATATTCGCCACTTCTTCTACCGTTGCGGCGCGCTGAATAACCGAGCTGGGACGATTCTCCATCACGAACGCTTTCGCCAGCTGCTCCAGCGATTTACCGGTTCTTTCGATTTCGTCTTTCATCATCGCGGCAAAACCGTCCGACATTGTCGGGCCCGGCAGTACGCTGTTCACCGTCACGCCGCTGCCTGCCACGAACTTCGCCAGACCGCGCGCCAGCGAGAGCTGGGCGGTTTTTGTCACGCCATAGTGGATCATATCCGCAGGAATATTGCAGGCCGATTCTGACGAGATAAACACTACCCGACCCCAGCCCTTTTGTACCATGCCGGGCAACAGGGCACGGGAGAGGCGCACGCCGGACATCACGTTGGTTTGCCAGTAGCGTTCCCAGGTCTCGTCGTCGGTGGAATAAAAATCCTGCTGGCCATAGATCCCGGCGTTATTCACCAGAATATCGACGTGCGTGGCGACCCTGAGCAGTTCGTCAACGCCCTCCTGCGAGCTCAGGTCGGCGATGGCGGCACGGACCTGTACGCCAGGCACCACCTGCTGTAGCGCCTGAATGCCTTTATTCACCGAGTCGACGCTGCGTCCGTTTACGATCACTTCCGCACCGCTCTCCGCCAGCCCGCGGGCGATGGCAAACCCAATACCGCCGGTGGACGCGGTCACCAGCGCTACTTTCCCCGTTAAATCGATTTTCATCGTTCACTCCTTGTCGTTTTATGGTTCAAAACTTAAAGCGTAGCAGTTGACGATGACGGCTCCTGCTTAAAAAGGCGCAACAGCGTCTCAACCTGCTCGTCCAGCGGGCTGAGGGAGCGTTTGACGATGAGGTGCAGCGGCGTGGCGCGACGTACGCCGTGGCTGAGCGGCAGCGTTTTAAGGATGCCCTGCTGGAGCGGGGTCTGAATGCGTTCTTCCGGTAACCAGCCGTATCCAACCTGATACATCACCGCTTCGATTGCGGCATCGATAGTGGAGAATGTCCACGACTCTCCGGTGGGGTGAGTGGTGGGCTGGCTGTCTGCGATCTGAATGCGCGGCCACGGCCGTAGCATCTCGTCATTAAGCGGCGTATCCAGCGCAAACAGCGGGTGAGCGTGATGCGCGACGGCAACAAAATCGATATTCATCAGCCATTCGCCCAGGCCGGTAATGTCCTGGCGGCGGGTTAAGACCATCACGTCGGCTTCATCATTGAGCGCATCTGCGCGGCTGTTTTCCAGCACCTCGGTAAGCCGCACCTGCGTTTGCGGGTACAGCTGCTGAAACTGGCGCAAAATCGCGAACAGCCGGCTACGCGGAAAAATACTGTCTACCATCAGGTCGATACGGGTTCGCATCCCGCTGCGCAGGGTCGCAGCGCGCGTTTCAACATAGGCGAAGGCTTTCAGCAGCGGTTTAACCTGATTCAGCAACAGCTCACCCGCCGGGGTTAGCACGGCACGCCGTCCCTCTGTCATCAGGAGCGCCACGCCCAGCCGCTCCTGCAAAAGCGACAGGTTATAGCTGACCGAGGACTGGCTGCGGTAGGTCTCTTCCGCCGCCTTAGCGAAGCTGCCAGCCTCGATGACTCTCTCCAGCAAGGCCCACTGTTCGAGCGTCGTCTTGTGCATAATTAATCTAAATTTTGGATGAATTTGATTCAAACATAGCGTTATTCATTCATTTTTTGAAGGGGTACGATCGTCTCATCAAAACAAAGGAGACAGCGTATGAGCACCTTCGATAAACATGATTTAAGCGGCTTCGTCGGCAAACATCTTGTATATACCTACGATAATGGCTGGAATTACGAAATTTACGTTAAAAACGAAAACACCCTGGACTACCGTATTCACAGTGGTCTGGTGGGCAACCGTTGGGTGAAAGATCAGCAGGCCTACATCGTCCGTGTTGGGGAGAGCATCTATAAAATTTCCTGGACGGAGCCAACCGGTACTGACGTGAGCTTGATCGTGAACCTGGGCGACCGCCTGTTCCACGGCACCATCTTCTTCCCGCGCTGGGTCATGAATAATCCGGAAAAAACCGTCTGCTTCCAGAACGATCACATTCCGCTGATGAATAGCTACCGTGATGCCGGACCAGCGTATCCAACCGAAGTGATTGATGAATTTGCCACCATCACCTTCGTGCGTGACTGCGGTGCGAATGACGATAGCGTGATCAATTGCGCGGCCAGCGAGCTGCCTGCAAACTTCCCGGAAAATTTAAAATAAGATCGAGAACAACGTGAACGGGACATCGGCCATGTTGGTTTTAACCGGCATGGCCGTTTTTTATGCCGCAGGAATACCGGAGTAAGTAACCGCTTCCGCCGTTAAGGTGAAAGGCGTAGGGGTACAGACCGCCAGGCTCAGCGAGCCGAAGCGTAGCTGACTGACCGGGAGCGACTGGGCGGTGCTGTCAATGCTGACTATCTGCCACGCGCTGCCGCCACGCTGTTTGACGATTGCCTCTTTGCGTGTCCAGATGCGCCAGAATGCGGAAAGCTGCTCTTCCGGCGCTTCACGTTCCAGCTCGTCATGTTCGGTGAGGCTGAAAACGGCATTTGCCAGCGCCTGCCAGTTCTCCCGCGGGCGGATCACTTCGATATCGCAGCCCACTTCACCTTCATCGCTCATCAGCAGGGCAATATCGTCCCCGCTGTGGCTCAGGTTAAACCACAGCGGATGGCCGTTAGCGAAGGCCGGTTTTCCCTGCTCGCCGTAAATTATCTCGGGAAGGGGCGAGGGGGATAAGGTTCTGGCGAGCAGCGTCCGGCCTGCAAGCCAGGAAGCGTGTCGTGCACCCTGAGGTGCCATGTCTGCGAGCGTTGACGCCAGCGGGTCCGCGCTAAGGGTGGAGATCTTTCCCAGTACAAACTGGTACATAGTTACGCCCAGCGTTTAATGATTATCGAGGTATTGATGCCGCCAAAGGCAAAGTTATTGCTCTGAATAAATTCGCAATCAATCGGGCGGGTTTCCCCCATAATATAATCTAAAGCGCCGCATTGCTCATCCGGTTGTCTTAAATTGAGCGTCGGCGTGAACCAGCCCTCCCGCATCATATGCAGACTCAGCAAGGCTTCCAGCGCGCCGCAGGCTCCCAGGGTATGACCGAAATAACTCTTTAAGGATGAGATGGGCACGCTGTCGCCGAAAATGGCGGCGGTCGCCTGACTCTCGGCGATATCCCCGCGATCGGTTGCCGTGCCGTGGGCAGAAATGTAGCCAATGTCCTGAGGGCCAAGACCCGCCATCGCCAGCGACTGCTCCATACACACCTGCATGGTTTCACGCTGGGGCTGGGTGATGTGCGCCGCATCGCAGTTGGTGGCAAAGCCCACGATCTCGCCATAAATTGTCGCTCCGCGCGCTCTGGCGTGATCCAGTGCTTCCAGCACCAGCGTACCCGCCCCTTCGCCAATCACCAGGCCATCGCGCTGAACGTCAAACGGCGACGGCGTGGTTTTTGGCGCGTCGTTACGCTGGCTGGTGGCAAACAGGGTATCGAAAACCGCCGCTTCCGACGGGCACAGCTCTTCCGCGCCGCCTGCCACCATCACCGTCTGGTAGCCGTGACGAATCGCTTCCCAGGCGTAGCCAATCGCCTGGCTGCCAGAGGTACAGGCGCTCGAGGTGGGGATCACCCGTCCGCGCAGGCCAAAGAACAGCCCGGTATTCACCGCCGTGGTGTGCGGCATCATCTGCACATAGGTGGTGCCGGTGATGTTGTGGGTGTGCTTTTCGGTGAGCATGGAGGCAAACTCGCTGACCGGCCCGGTGCTGCCCGTCGACGAGCCGTAGGCGATGCCGGTCTGACCGTTGGTCAGCACCGCGTCGTCGATTAGTCCCGCCTGCTCCAGCGCCAGCTCGGTGGCGCGGGTAGAGAGCAGCGACACGCGGCCCATGGCGCGAATGCGCTTACGGGTATAGTGAGCGGGGAGAGTGAAGTCTTCAATCGGCGCGGCGAGCAGGGTTTGCAGGCCGTCATACGCCTGCCACTCCGTCATGGTACGCACCGCATTTTCATACTCGCGCAGACGGCGCGAGATGGTCGGCCAGTCCTCGCCGAACGCGGTGACGCCGCCCATGCCCGTAATCACTACCCGGCGGGTCATAGCATGCCTCCGTTAATCGAAATCACCTGACGCGTCACATAGCCTGCTTTATCCGACATCAGGTAACTCGCCAGCCCCGCGACCTCCTCGGCCTGGCCCATACGCTGCATCGGGATCATCGACATCGCCGCGTGCAGTGCGGCTTCGTCCATCTCGATCATGCCGGTATCGATCAGCCCCGGCGCGATGCAGTTGACGGTGATTTTGCGTTTTGCCAGCTCGGTGGCGAGCGCTTTGGTGGCGCCGATGATCCCGGCTTTCGCCGCGCTGTAGTTCACCTGCCCACGGTTGCCCATAATGCCTGACACCGACGACAGGGTGATGATCCGCCCGCCCTTGCGGGTGCCGATCATCGGCATAATGCAGGGATGAATGACGTTATAAAAACTGTCGAGATTGGTGTGGATCACGCTGTCCCAGTCATCGTCGCTGAGCGCAGGAAATGCGCCGTCGCGGGTAATACCGGCGTTACTGACCACGCCATACCACGCGCCGTGGTCAGCGATCTCCTGTTCCAGCACCGTGCGGCACTGCTCGCGGTTGCCCACGTCGAAGGTGAGTAAACGGCCCGCGCCGCCTGCCTGGACAATCGCTTCCAGCGTCTCCTGCGCGCCCGCTTCATCACGATGGTAATGCACGCCGACGGTGAAACCGTCCGCCGCAAGCTGAAGGGCGATAGCGCGGCCAATGCCTTTGCTGGCGCCAGTGACCAGTACGGATCTCATGATGGTGTTCCCTGGTTGAAAAGTGTGGTTAATTCTTCCTCGCTCGGCTGGAAGGTGTTCACGCGGCCCGTGGCGAGGGAGACACTATCCGCATGAATGGTGCACTCGAAGCTGCCAAAGCGTTCATCCTGCATCAGACGTTCGATGGTGATGGTCAGCGTGCTGCCTGCGGCAAAATGCCCTGCGTCGCACACCAGCTCGCGCGCGCCCAGCACCATGCCCAGCGCACAGTGCGGCAGCCCTTTTTGCATCCGGTGCCATTCAGACCAGACGCCCACGGTCTGGGCCATCAGCTCCAGCGCAAACCAGCCAGGCAGGTTGCCGTCCGCGTCCAGGAACGGGGCCAGAACGCCCCGTTCGTTCACCGTCACGCTGCAAACGGCGCGGTCATCGGTGACGCTTTCCACGCTCTCAAGCAGCAGCATCGGCGTGTCGTGAGGAAGATAATCCCCGGGAGGTAAGTAGTGCATCATACTCTCCCCAGCAGAAGGCTGGCGTTGTTGCCGCCAAACGCGAAGGAGTTTGACAGGATCACCGGTTTATTCAGCGGTGCGCTCTGGTGCAGTAGGCCGAAGGCGGGCAGGGTGTCGTCCGGCGCGTAGCGGGAAAAATCCTGCGGCGGCAGCGGCAGGTCTCGGGTCAGGATCAGCCAGCTCAGGGCGGCCTCGGTGATCCCCGCGGCGCCCAGCGTGTGGCCGGTAAGATGTTTCGTGGAGCTGCACGGCACGCGGT